>NZ_VLJQ01000052.1:0-76144 GCF_007829375.1 Nocardioides sp. J9
CCCGCCGGCCCGGAGCCGCAGGGAGCGAGGAACGAGCGACCGGAGGCGGAGGGAGGCGGGACTGCGCGTGCCGCCCGTCTTGCCGCCAGGCGGACGTCACCATCCACCGGAGGCAACCGCGGCGCGGCAGCGCGGCGCGAGGCACGAGCGACGCGCTCGCGCCATCCAGCTCAGCCCAGGGGCAGGAAATGCTCCAGGCCGACGGTGAGGCCGGGGGAGTCCGCGATGCGGCGCACGCCGGTGAGGACGCCGGGGGTGAAGGAGACCCGGTCGATGGAGTCGTGGCGGATGGTGAGGGTCTCCCCCAGGCCACCGAGCAGGACCTCCTGGTGAGCCACGAGGCCGCGCAGGCGGACGCTGTGGACGGGGATGCCGTCGACGTCCGCGCCCCGGGCGCCCTCGAGGCCGGTACTGGTCGCGTCCGGGACCGGCGGGCAGTCGGCGTCGCGCCGGGCCGCGGCGATCATCTCGGCGGTACGACGGGCGGTGCCGCTCGGCGCGTCGGCCTTGGTCGGGTGGTGCAGCTCGACGACCTCGACGGACTCGAAGAACGGGGCGGCGATCGAGGCGAAGCGCATCATCAGGATCGCGCCGATGGAGAAGTTCGGGGCGATGAGCACGCCGGTGCCGGGGCTGTCGGCGAGCCAGCCGCGCAGCGCCTCGAGCCGCTCCTCGTCGAAGCCGGTGGTGCCGACGACGGCGTGGATGCCGTTCTCGATGCAGAAGCGGAGGTTGTCCATCACCACGTCGGGGTGGGTGAAGTCGACGACGACCTGCGTGCCGCTGTCGACGAGCGAGGAGACGTCGTCACCCTGGTCGACGCCGGCGCTGAGCTCGAGGTCGTCGGCCGACTCGACGGCCTTGACCACCTCCGCGCCGACCTTCCCGCGGGCGCCGAGGACGCCGACCCGGAGCCTCGTGGCGTCCGTCGACGTCGGCGCCGATGCGTCCGTGGGGGCTGTGTTCTCCGCGACACGACTGCTCACGGGACCAAGGTAGTGCGTCGTCCGCGCAGGCGTTCTGGCAGGCTGGACCCCATGGTGACCAAGATCCCGGCCCGGATCCGCTGGGCGGTGGACTTCATGGACGTCCAGCCCAACGACCACGTGCTGGAGATCGGCTGCGGCAACGGCGCAGCCGCCGACCTCATCTGCAGCCGTCTCGAGGGCAAGGGCAAGATGTTCGCGATCGACCGCTCCGAGGCGGGCGTCGACCGCACGAAGCAGCGCTGCGCGGCCCACATCGAGGCCGGCCGGCTGACGGTCCGCCAGATCGACCTGGCCACGCTGCGGGTCCCGGTCAAGCGGCTCACCAAGGTGTTCGCGTTCGACGTCAACCTGTTCTGGGTCCGTGACGCGTCCGAGGAGATCGCGCTGCTGCACGAGCGGCTGATGCCGGGCGGCTCGGTCAACCTGTTCTTCGACACCACCCGCCCCGAGCAGGTGCCGGACATCCTCGCCAAGGCCTCCGCGCAGCTGCGCGACGGCGGCTTCCGCGTCTACATCGTCGACTCGAAGACCCCGCCGGTCATCGGCATCATCGGCCGCCGCTGAAAGACGCACCGCGCCCCGACACCTCGTGGAGGTGCCGGGGCGCGGTGGCGTGTGGCGTCAGCCTGCGGGCGGTGCCGGCGGACCGTCACCGGCCTCGCCGGCCGGGGCCTTGCGCAGCGACGCGCCGCCGGACGAGCCGGCCGGCGCCGTCGACTCGTCCGACGCAGCGATCTCGGCCGCCACCTGCTCGGCGAGCCACTGCCGCTGGCGACGCACCCGCAGCCGGTTCTCGGCCAGCAGCGACTTGGCCGTGGCGATGGCCAGGCCCAGCATCACGATGCTGAACGGCAGCGCCAGCAGGATCGCCATCGTCTGCAGCGCGCCGAGCGGATTCACGTCCGGGTCGGTCTTCTGCGCCTCGAGACCGACGTAGAGCAGCACAGCGGCGACGGCGCCCTCCATGAGGGCCCAGAACGCCCGGCTCCACACCGGCGGGTTCTGGTCGCCGCCCGAGGAGAGCATGTCGACCACGAAGGAGCCCGAGTCCGAGCTGGTGACGAAGAAGACCACGATGAGGAAGATCGCCACGCCGCTGACCAGGCCGGCGGCGGGCAGCAGGTCGAGCATCTGGAAGAGCGCGGTGTTGGTGTCGACGCCGCCGTCGGCACCGACCACGCCACCGTCGCCGAAGAGCTCCTCGTAGAGGGCGGTGCCGCCCAGCGCGGAGAACCACAGGAAGGTGACCAGGGTGGGCACGAGCAGCACGCCGACGATGAACTCACGCACGGTGCGCCCGCGCGAGATGCGGGCGATGAAGACGCCGACGAAGGGCGCCCAGCTCATCCACCAGCCCCAGTAGAAGGTCGTCCAGCCGCCGAGCCACTCCTTGCCGTCGTCCTGGAACGGGCGGGCGTTGAACGACATCTGGAAGAAGTTCTGGATGTACGACCCGATCTGGGTGACGAAGTCGCTGAGGATGAACACCGTGGGACCGGCGACGAGGACGAAGCAGACGAGCGCGACGGCGACGACCATGTTGATGTTCGACAGCCACTTGATGCCCTTGTCGACGCCGGTGACGACGGAGGTCAGGGCGATGGCGGTGATGCCGATGACGAGGGCGATCAGCAGCCACGTCGTCGGCTCGTCGATCACCTCGAGGTAGCCGAGGCCGGCGCCGATCTGGCTGACGCCGAGGCCGAGCGAGGTCGCGACGCCGAAGAGGGTGCCCAGGACGGCGATGACGTCGATGACGTCACCCCAGAAACCACGGATCCGGTCACCGAGGAGCGGCTGGAGCGCCCAGCGGATGGAGATCGGGTTGCCGCGGCGGTGCACCGAGTAGGCGATCGCCAGGCCGACGACGACGTAGATCGCCCAGGCGTGCAGGCCCCAGTGCAGGAAGGTGGTGTCCATGGCGGTGCGCGCCGCTTGCGCGTCGGTGGCTGCGGCGGCACCCGGCGGCGGGGCGACGTAGTGGTTGAGCGGCTCGGCGACGCCCCAGAAGACGAGGCCGATGCCCATGCCGGCCGCGAAGAGCATCGCGAACCAGGAACCGAGCCCGAACTCGGGCTCCTCGTCGTCCTTGCCCAGGACGATGTTGCCCATGTGGGACGTCGCGAGCCAGATCGAGAAGAACACGAAGCCGGTGACGAGGGCGATGTACCACCACCCGAGGTCCTGGACGACGGTGCTGTTGAGGTCACCGAGGACCTCCCCCGTCTTGCCCGGCGCGATGGCGGTGACCGCGACGAACAGGACGAGCAGGCTGGCAGCCGGGACGAACACCCGCGGCGCGGCGATGAGGCGGCTGCCGGTGGGAGGGGTCCGCTCCTCGGGTGGGGTCTCGGGGTCGGACTGGTGCACGGCAGTCATTCAGTTCTCCTGTGTCGACAGAATTCCTTTGACACGGTGCCCAGAAAACCTGCAGGTAACCCCTCAGGGTCCGACGAGCGCCAGCAGCTCGGGTCGCCCGAAGACCTCGGCTGCGACCTCGCGGACCTCGTCGAGGGTGACCGCCTCGATCCGGTCGATGACCTCGTCGATGCCGAGCACCTCGCCGTGGACGAGCTCGTTCTTGCCCAGGCGCATCATCCGCGAGCCGGAGTCCTCGAGCCCGAGGATCATGCCGCCGACGAGCTGGCCCTTGCCGCGGGCGAGCTCCTCACCGGTGATCCCCTCCGCCGCGATGGCGTCGAGCTGCTCCCGGACCACGGCGAGCACCTCGTCGGTGCGGTCGGGCAGGCAGCCCACAGCCACGCCGACGATGCCGGAGTCGGCGTACTGGCTGGCGAAGGAGTAGACCGAGTAGGCCAGGCCGCGCACCTCGCGGACCTCCTGGAACAGGCGGCTCGACGTGCCGCCGCCGAGAGCGGTGTTGAGCACGCCCAGCGCGAACCGGCGGTCGTCGTCGCGGGTGACGCCCTCACGGCCGATGACGAGGTTGACCTGCTCGAACGGCCGGCTCACCTCGGCGCTGCCCGCGGTGACCTTCGGCCGGCGCCGCGCGCTCGACGGCCGCGGGGCGACCGGCGCGGCCGCGCCGTCGACGGCGCCGGCGATGGAGATGACCGTGTTGGCGNCCTCGGCGCTGCCCGCGGTGACCTTCGGCCGGCGGCGGGCGAACGCCTTGCGCACGGCCTTGACCGCGGCGGCGTGGTCGACGGCGCCGGCGATGGAGATGACCGTGTTGGCGGGCACGTAGTGCCGCCGGTAGAAACGCCGGATCTGGGCCGGGGTCATCGCCTCGATCGACTGCTCGGTGCCGGCGATGGGGCGGCCCAGCGGCGTGCCGGCGCCCCAGGCGAGCTCGGCGAGGAGGTTCTGGACGACGTCGTCGGGGTCGTCGTCGTGCATCGCGATCTCGTCGAGGATCACGTAGCGCTCGGCCTCGACGTCGTGGGCGTCGATCCGCGAGCCGGTGACCATGTCACCGAGCACGTCGATCGCCAGTGGCAGGTCGTCGGAGAGCACCCGCGCGTGGAAGCAGGTGTACTCCTTCGCGGTGAACGCGTTGAACTCGCCCCCGACCGCGTCCAGCGCGATCGAGATGTCCAGCGCGGAGCGCTCGTCGGTGCCCTTGAAGAGCAGGTGCTCGAGGAAGTGCGAGGCGCCGTGGGTCGCAGCGGCCTCGTCGCGGGAGCCGACGCCGACCCACACGCCGACGGAGGACGACCGGGCGCCGGCCATCTCCTCGGTGACGATGCGCAGGCCCGAGGCGAGCTGGGTGCGTCGTACGACGGAGGTGACCCGGCCCGCGTCGTCGCGGACCGTCTCCAGCGTCCGCGTGGAGGTGCGGGAAACGGCCGACGGCCGGTCAGCGCTGGGCTGACCGGCCGTCGTCGTGCGAGCTCGGCTCACGCGTCCTCAGACTCCTGGGCGGAGTCAGCGGCGCCGTCCTCGGCGTCCTCGACGACCGGGACGAGCGAGAGCTTGCCGCGGTCGTCGATCTCGGCGATCTCGACCTGGATCTTCTGGCCGACGGCCACGACGTCCTCGACGTTCTCCACGCGCTTGCCACCGGCGAGGGAGCGGAGCTTGCTGATGTGCAGCAGCCCGTCCTTGCCCGGCATCAGCGCGATGAAGGCACCGAAGTTCGTGGTCTTGACGACCGTGCCCAGGTAGCGCTCGCCGACCTCCGGCATGGTCGGGTTCGCGATCGCGTTGATCGCGGCCCGGGCCGCCTCGGCCGCCTCGCCGTTGGTCGCACCGATGTAGACGGTGCCGTCGTCCTCGATGGAGACGCTCGCGCCGGTGTCGTCCTGGATCTGGTTGATCACCTTGCCCTTGGGCCCGATGACCTCGCCGATCTTGTCGACCGGCACCTTCACGGTGATGATCCGCGGGGCGTGGATCGACATCTCCTCGGGGGCGTCGATGGCCTCGCCCATGACGTCGAGGATGGTCATCCGGGCGTCGCGAGCCTGCTGGAGGGCCTGCGCGAGGACCTCGGCCGGGATGCCGTCCAGCTTGGTGTCGAGCTGGAGCGCGGTGACGAACTCACGCGTGCCGGCGACCTTGAAGTCCATGTCGCCGAAGGCGTCCTCGGCGCCGAGGATGTCGGTCAGCGCGACGTACTCGGTCTTGCCGTCGATCTCGCCGGACACCAGGCCCATGGCGATGCCGGCGACGGGCGCCTTCAGCGGCACACCGGCCTGCAGCAGCGACAGGGTCGAGGCGCAGACCGAGCCCATCGAGGTGGAGCCGTTGGAGCCCAGGGCCTCGGAGAGCTGGCGGATGGCGTACGGGAACTCCTCGCGGCTCGGGAGCACCGGCAGGAGCGCACGACGCGCGAGCGCACCGTGGCCGACCTCGCGACGCTTCGGCGAGCCGACGCGGCCGGTCTCGCCGGTGGAGAACGGCGGGAAGATGTACTTGTGCATGTAGCGCCGGCTGGTCTCCGGCGACAGGGTGTCGAGCTGCTGCTCCATCTTGAGCATGTCGAGGGTGGTGACGCCCAGGATCTGGGTCTCGCCACGCTCGAAGAGCGCGGAGCCGTGGACCCGCGGGATCACGTCGACCTCGGCGTGCAGCGGACGGATGTCGGCGAGGCCGCGACCGTCGATGCGCACCTTGTCGCGCAGGATGCTCTCGCGCACGACCTGCTTGTTGACCGACCGGAACGCGGCGCCGATCTCCTTCTCGCGACCCTCGAACTGGGGCGCGAGCTCGGTGAGGACGCGGTCCTTGAGCTCGTCGGTGCGGTCGTTGCGCTCCTGCTTGTCGGCGATCTTCATCGCGGCGGCGAGGTCGGCCTTGACGGCGGACTCGACGGCGGCGAAGACATCGTCCTCGTAGTCGAGGAAGATCGGGAACTCCTGGACCGGCTTGGCGGCCACGTTGGCGAGCTCGACCTGGGCCTCGACCAGCTGCTTGATGAACGGCTTGGCGGCATCGAGGCCACCGGCCACGACGTCCTCGGTGGGCGCCTGCGCGCCGCCGCGGACGAGCTCGATGGTGCCCTCGGTGGCCTCGGCCTCGACCATCATGATCGCGACGTCGCCGGTCTCGGTGACGCGGCCGGCGACGACCATGTCGAAGACGGCCTTCTCGAGCTGGCTGTGGGTCGGGAACGCGACCCACTGGCCCTCGATGAGCGCGACTCGGGTGGCGCCGACGGGGCCGCTGAACGGCAGGCCGGAGAGCTGGGTCGACAGCGACGCGGCGTTGATCGCGAGCACGTCGTACGGCGTGTCCGGGTTGAGCGCCATGACGGTGATGACGACCTGGACCTCGTTGCGCAGGCCCTTCTTGAAGGTCGGGCGCAGCGGGCGGTCGATGAGGCGGCACGCGAGGATCGCGTCCTCGCCCGGGCGGCCCTCGGAGCGGAAGAACGAGCCGGGGATCCGGCCCGCGGCGTACATCCGCTCCTCGACGTCGATCGTCAGCGGGAAGAAGTCGAAGTGGTCCTTGGGGTGCTTACCGGCGGTGGTCGCCGACAGGAGCATCGTGTCGTCGTCGAGGTAGGCGCTCACCGATCCGGCGGCCTGGCGGGCGAAGACGCCCGTCTCGAACTTGACGGTGCGGGTGCCGAACTTGCCGTTGTCCAGAACGGTCTCGACGGCAGAGATGACGGGTTCAGTCAAGTGTTTTCTCTTATTCGTACGTGCGGGACGCGCTGCCCCGCGGGCATGGACATGTGTTGTCACCGGCCAGCCTAACGACAGGTCGCCGAAATGCAGAACGGGCGACCCCGATCGGGGTCACCCGTTCTCATGATCTTGTCCGGATCCGGTGTCACGGATCCGGGCCGTCCAGTGCGTGCCTGACAAGGCGCGGCCGCGAAGGCGACCTTGGGGCGGAGCGGTCGTCGAGCGGCCGCAACGCCGTCAGGCGCGTGCTGGACGGTTCGGATCAGCGACGAAGGCCGAGGCGCTCGACGATGGAGCGGTAGCGCTCGATCTCGGTCTTCTTCAGGTAGTTGAGGAGACGACGGCGCTGGCCGACGAGCAGGAGCAGGCCACGACGGCTGTGGTGGTCGTGCTTGTGCTGCTTGAGGTGCTCGGTGAGGTGGGCGATGCGGTGGCTCAGCAGCGCGATCTGCACCTCCGGCGAACCGGTGTCGCCCTCGGTCGTGGCGTACTCGGCGATGATCTTCTTCTTGGTCTCAGCGTCGGTTCCGACAGCCATGGGTTCTCCTCGGTTCACTCGTTGCGCGGCGCCCCAGCCTGACTACCTGGAGCACTCTCGATCCGCGGCCGATCTGACGGCGGTGGGTGCGCCCTCCGGGGTCCCGGGGGCAACCGGTCAAGGCTAACAGCGCGCTGCTCCCCCGGCCGAATCGCTGGGCATCGGACCGCGGGCGCGGTCGTGGCGCCGGGCGGGTCCGGCGTGTGACGATGCCAGTGTGCCCCAGCAACACATCGGCGTGTGCAACCTGTGCGAGGCGACCTGCGGCCTGCTCCTGACGGTCGACGACGGCCGGGTGACCGGCGTCCGCGGCAACCCCGACGACCCGCTGTCCCGCGGCCACATCTGCCCGAAGGGCGTGGCGATCGGCGACATCCACGCCGACCCGGACCGACTGCGGCGGCCGGTGCGCCGGATCGGCCGCGGCGCCGACGCCCGGTGGGAGGAGATCTCCTGGGACGAGGCCCTCGACCTGGTCGCGGACGGCATCGCTCGCACGATCAACGAGCACGGCGACGACGCGTTCGCGCTCTACCTCGGCAACCCCAACGCGCACAGCCTCGGCGCGCTGACCCACGGCATCGCGCTCGCGCAGGTGTTCCGCACCCGCAACAAGTTCAGCGCGACGTCGGTGGACCAGCTCCCCCACCAGATGATCGGTCGCCTGCTCTACGGGCACCAGCTGCTGCTGCCGGTGCCCGACATCGACCGCACGAGCTACTTCCTCGTCCTCGGCGCCAACCCGATGGCCTCGAACGGCTCGTTGATGACGGTGCCGGATTTCCCGGGGCGGTTGCGCGAGCTGCAGGCGCGCGGCGGCCGGATGGTGGTGCTCGACCCGCGCCGGACCGAGACCGCCCGGGTCGCCGACGAGCACCACTTCGTGCGGCCGGGCACGGACGCGTGGGTGCTGCTGGCACTGCTCAACACGCTGTTCACCGAGGGGCTGACCAGCCCGCCGTCGTACGTCGACGGGCTGGACGCCGTCCGGGACGCGGTCGCCGACTTCACCCCCGAGGCGGCGGAACGGGCGAGCGGGGTCCCGGCCGAGGTGGTCGTGCGGATCGCGCGCGAGCTCGCCGCCGCGGACGGCGCGGCGGTCTACGGGCGGATGGGCGTGTCGACGCAGGAGTTCGGGCTGGTGTGCCAGTGGGCCGTGCAGCTGCTCAACCTGGTGACCGGCAACACCGACCGGGTGGGCGGGGCGATGCTCACCTCACCGGCGATCGACGCCGTCGGCCGCGGGATGATCGGCCGCGGCCACCACGACCGGTTCCGGTCCCGGGTCCGGCAGGCTCCGGAGTTCGGGGGCGAGCTGCCGGTGGCCGTGCTGCGCGAGGAGATCGAGACACCCGGCGATGGGCAGGTGCGGGCGCTGCTGACGGTCGCCGGCAACCCGGTCCTCTCGACGCCCGACGGCGCGGGACTGGACGCGGCGATGGAGGGCCTCGACTTCTGCGCGGCGATCGACATCTACGTCAACGAGACGACCCGGCACGCCGACGTGATCCTCCCGCCGACCACGCTGCTCGAGCGTGACCACTACGACCTGCCGTTCCACGTGCTGGCGGTGCGCGACACGGCGCGCTTCACCCCGGCGGTGTTCCCGAAGGGGCGCGACCAGCGGCACGACTGGGAGATCTTCCGCGACCTGCACGCGCGCGTCACGAAGCGCCTGGACCGCAAGCCGCCGCTGAAACGGCACCTGGTGACCCGTGCGCGGCTGCGGATGAGCCCGGCGTTCATCATCGGGATGCTGCTGCGCACGGGCAGGTCGGGCGTCACCACCACCGACCTGCGCAAGCACCCGGAGGGCGTCGACCTCGGACCGCTCAAGCCCGGCCAGCTCCCCGGCCGGCTGTTCACGAAGGACAAGCGGGTCCGGGCGCTGCCCGACATCGTCGCCGGCGACCTGGACCGGCTGCGCGCCCAGGAGCTGCCGACCGGTGACGAGCTGCTCCTCATCGGGCGGCGCCACCAGCGCGACTGCAACTCGTGGATGCACAACACCGACCGGCTCACGAAGGGCAAGCCGCGCCACCACCTGCTGATGCACCCGGCTGACCTCGCCGCGCGGGGCATCGCGGACGGCGCGATGGTGACGGTGACGTCGCGGGTCGGCAAGGTCGCCGTCGAGGTCAGGGCGACCGAGGACGTGATGCCGGGGGTGGTCTCGCTCCCCCACGGCTACGGCCACCAGCGCGACGGTGTGCGCCTCGGCGTCGCGAGCGGTGTCCCCGGGGTCTCGATCAACGACCTGACCGACCCCGAGCGCCTCGACGTCTCCGGCAACGCCGCCCTGTCGGGCGTCCCGGTCACGGTCGCGTAGCCCCGTGGACCTCACCGTCCCACCGGGCCCCGGCCTGCCGCAGGGCCTGGTCGTCCCGGACACCGAGCTCGTGGAGCGGTTCTCGCGCTCCCCCGGTCCGGGCGGGCAGTCCGTGAACACCACCGACTCCCGGGTCGAGCTGGTGTGGGACCCGGCTGCCTCGAGCGTGCTCGACGAGCGGCAGCGGGCCCGGCTGCTGGCCCGCACCGACGGCCCGATCACCGTGGTCGCGCACGAGCACCGCTCCCAGCACCGCAACCGCACCGCCGCTCGTGAGCGCCTCGCCCAGCGGGTCAGGGAGCTGCTGGCTCCCCCGCCTCCGCAGCGCCGGGCCACGAAGCCCACGCGCGGGTCGAAGGAGCGTCGCCTCGAGGCCAAGCGCCAGCGCGGCCAGACCAAGCAGCTGCGCGGACGGGTCCGGGACTGACGGACCAGGCGGTCAGACCACGACGACGGGGTGGCGCACCACTGCGTCGAAGAAGTAACCGTTCGGGTTGAAGGCCGCGACGTCGGGTTGCGTGCGACCGTGCAGGTCGGTCGCCCGGGCGAGCAGCTCGTGGCGGCCGGCGCGCGGGGCGTGCCAGGTGAAGTCCCAGCGGGTCCAGCCGTGGCCCTCGGTGCGCGGTCCGGGGTCCGGGCGCAACCGGGCAGGCGACCACGACGTGCCTGTCGAGGGCCTTGGCGATGGGGAAGGGGCGGCGCACGCGGCCGTGGTTCTCGCCCTTGTCGACGTACTCGTCGTCGAGCCCGACACCCTGCACGGACACGGCCTCGGGACGCACACCGGCCCAGCGCAGCACGTCGCGCAGGCGCGCGCCGCGCCAGGTGACGGTGCCGACGGCGCCGAGCGTCCACGCCGTGCCCGACGCCTTCTTGCCCTGCTGGGTGTCGAAGAAGCTGCGCCCGTTGCCGGTGTACTCGTGCACGGAGGTGACCTCGACGGCGCGGAAGCGCCGCCGGAGGTCAGCGAGCCCGATGCTCATCCCGGCCGGGTCGGCGAGGCCGTCGCCGTGGATCCGCAGCCGGTACGACAACGGGTCGATCTGCGGCGTCCGGGTGTGGTTGCGCACGAAGAGCCGCGACTGCGGCGTGCGGTAGCGGTGGTTCTCCACCGACTCCCAGCGGGTCTCGGCGCTGGTGGCGTGGTCGATGAACCAGGTCGGCGGCAGCGGCTTCTCGATGGCCGGCGCGCCGGCAGGGGCCCCGGGCGCGGGCCCGACGAGGGTGCCGAGGGCGGAGCCGGCCCCGGCGACAGCGAGTCCCGCAACCGGGAGACCGAGGACGGAGCGACGACGCAGCGTGGAGTCCACCATGTCCAGAGACTAACACTAGCGACTTACTCTAGTTAAGGCGCCAACGTGTCGCAGAGCAGGTCGACGTACCGGTCGTGGTCGGCCCGGACCGCGACCCGGAGCCGGCCGCGCCGCTCGTCGGGCTCGGCCGTGAACCTCGTGGCGCCGTAGCGCACCGGGTCGCGCCGCTCCACCTCGACCGAGGCGCGCAGCGTGGTCAGCAGGTCCGGGGCCACGAGCGCGGCGACCGCGAGCGGGTCGTGCACGGGTGCTCTCCCGCCGGCGACCTCGACACCTGCACGCCGGTGCCACGCCACCCGCTCCTCGACCAGGTCGGCGGCGACGCGGCCGGCAGCGGTGCCGAGGCCGCGCAGCCGGGCCGCGTCGGCCCGGGTCAGCGGGGCCGAGCAGGTCGCGTCCATGGTCACCAGCCACACGTCGCGGAACGGCGCGGCGAGCACGTCGGCGGCCGCCTCCGGGTCGCACCACGTGTTGCGCTCGGCGTACGGCGTGACGCCGGTCTGGCGGTGCGTGCCGCCGAGGACCACGAGGCGGCCCACGGAGCCGGTGATCGACCGGTCCGCGGCCAGGGCAGCGGCCAGGTTGGTCAGCGGCCCGGTCGCGACGAGTGCGACCGGGGTGGCCGCCGCGCGCAGCGTGCCCACCAGCCACTCGACGGCCTCCTCGCCAGCAGTCGAGACCGGGTCCGGCAGGGGCAGGGTCGGCGGCAGGTCGGCGCGCCCGCTCGGGATCGCCTCGATCCGCGGCCGGAACGGCTCGTCGCGGCCCGGGTGCACGCCCACGTCGCCGCGGCCGACGGCGTCGAGGACGCGCAGGGTGTTCTCGGTGGTGCGGGCCACGTCGTGGTTGCCCCACACGGTGGTGACGCCGAGGAGGTCGAGGTCCGGGTGCAGGGCGGCGAGCAGGATCGCGACGGCGTCGTCGGTGCCGGTGTCGCAGTCGAGGACCACAGGTTGGCGCGGCCGGCGGGACTGGCGGGGCTGGCCGGTCACGCCGGCTCCTCCCCCACCGCGTCGCGCAGCGACCGGTAGGCGACCCGGGCGCTGACCGCCCGCTCGAGCTCGCGGATCACCACCGAGAAGAACTGCTTGCGGTAGAGCTCGTCGGTGACGGCGTACACCGTGAAGTAGAGGCCGCTGAAGGCCGCGAGGAAGGTCGAGACGCGCAGCAGCTCGAGGCTGACCCGTTCGCCGAGCCACTCCCCGACCACGCCGTCGACCACGTGCAGCGGCCCGCCGGTCCAGCTGCTGACCACGTCCGGCGCCATCGCCACCGCCCCGAAGAGGATGAAGAACGCGAACACCGCGACGGCGAGCAGCAGGACCTGCACGGTCTGCGCGACCAGCAGCACCAACACGAGGTTGGCCCGCTGCAGCCCGGAGACCTGGGCGTCGACGGCGCCGACCCGTTCGACGCGGTCGGCCAGCCCGCGCGCGGCCGCCTCGAGCGGCGTGCCGGTGCAGGCGGTGACCAGCTGGGCGGACTCGACCGTCTGGTCGACGTCGTCGAGCTCCTCCGGCAGCCGGGTGAGCAGGAACAGGACGGCGATGCCGGCGAAGAGCAGCACCGCCACCCACAGCACGCCGCCGTCCAGGCTCGCCGCGACCTGCCAGACCTCGGCGTTGATGAACAGGAAGGTGATGAAGAGCAGGAGCAGGGGCAGGGCCCGCGTGACGAGGGGCAGGACCAGGCCGAAGGAGCGCAGCGTGCGCCGCACCGCCCAGCCGACGATCAGCCAGGCCCGCAGCGTCGCCACGGCGTAGGTCGCGACCACGACGCCGGCGACGGTCATCCCCGCGCCGAGGCCCGCGGAGGCTCCGAGGACGGCGCCGGCACCGGTGCCGGCCGCCGCGCCGACGACGGCCGCGACGGTGAAGACCACGACCAGCCGGGAGCGTCGCAGCCCGCGCGCGACGGCCGCGCGCTGGTCGTCGACGAAGTAGGGCAGGCCGTGGTCGACGAACCAGCGCTCGGCGGCCCTGACGGCACTGGACTGGTCGCGGACCATGTCGCTCAGCGCTCCCGGTCCGTCAGTCGGTGAGGACCGTCCGGGCCCGCACCACGTCGTCGGCCATCGCCGTCAGCAGGGCGTCGACGGAGTCGAAGCGGACCATGCCGCGCAGGCGCTCGACGAACTCCACCTCGACCTCGCGGCCGTAGAGCTGGAGGTCGGTGCGGTCGAGCACGTAGGACTCGACCCGGCGCTCCCGCTCGCCCGCGAAGGTCGGGTTGGTGCCGACGCTGATGGCGGCGGGGTACGTCGAACCGGCGTCCGGGCCGTCGAGGACGGTCAGCCGGCCGGCGTACACGCCGTCGGCGGGCGCGGCCGCGCCCGGGCGGACCCCGACGTTGGCGGTCGGGTAGCCGAGCTCGCGCCCACGCTTGTCGCCCTCGATGACCTCGCCGCGGGTCGTGAACGGGCGGCCCAGCGCCTCGGCGGCGCCGGCCACGTCGCCGGCCGCGAGGCAGGTGCGCACGTAGGTGGACGACCAGACCTGGGGCCCGCCGTCGAGGGTGACCTCCTCGAGGACGAAGTCGTGCTCGGCGCCGACCGCCCGCAGCAGGTTGCAGTCACCGGCGGCGCGGTTGCCGAAGCGGAAGTTCGCGCCGACGACGACCGCACGCACGTGCAGCGTGTCGAGCAGGATCCGGTCGATGAACTCGTGCGGCGTCCACGCCGCGATGTCGCGGGAGAACGGGATGACGAGCACGTCGTCGACGCCGGCCTCGTGGAGCAGCTGCAGCCGCTCCTCGATGGTCGTCAGCGTGGGCGGGGCGTGCTCGGGCCGCAGCACCGCGATCGGGTGCGGGTCGAAGGTCACGGCCACCACGTGGTCGACGCCGACCTCGCCGGCCACCTCGCGCGCGCGTCGTACGACGTGCTGGTGGCCCAGGTGCATGCCGTCGAAGTTGCCGATGGTCACCGCCGTGCGGCCGAGATCGCTCGGCACCTCGGAGAAGTCGCGCCACACTCGCACGGCGGCAACTCTTGCACATGCGGCCCTCCCCGTTGAACCGAGGCGGGCCGCACCGTCGCCCGGACCGGTCAACGCACCTCGCCCCGGGCGACGTGGAAGGTGCACGTGTCGGCGTCCTCCGGGACGGACGCCGAGACCTCGAAGTCCTCCGACGCGCCGGCCGCGAGGTCCTCCAGGACTGCCACCCCGCGGGCGAGCACGTCGTAGGTCTCGTTGATCCAGCTCACGGTGACGACGTAGTCGGTCGTCTGCCGCGTCGAGTTCGTCACCGTGCCGCTGACCTTCTGCTCACCGGGGGCGGCCGTGCACTGCCCGAAGCTGGCGTCGGCGACCGCGCCCTTCGAGCCCTTCAGCTCGGGGACCTCGGGCAGGTCGGTCGGCGAGACCCGCGAAGGGTCGACCGACGCGGTGTCCTCGCCCTTCGACGTCGACCCGCCCTTCGGCTCGTCGTCGCCGCACGCGCCGAGCGCGAGCAGCGCCACGAGGGCCGTGGCTGCGGCTGGCAGGGTCTTCATGGTTCTCCTCGGTGTCGTTCGTCGGTCTGGTCGGCCCCGTCGGGGTCCGCCGGCCGTCACGCCCGCCGCCGGGCGCTGAGGACCAGCCCGGCACCGCCGAGCATGGCCAGGATGCCGAGCAGGAGCAACCAGCGGGCCGGGCCGCCGGTGTCGGGCAGGCCCGCGTCGGTGGTCGGGCCACCGGGGCCGTCCGGGCCGTCCGGGACGGCGGTGAGCACGGCGGTGTCCTCGCCGCTGGTCACCGGCGACACCACGCTCTCACCCACGGCCTGGGCCGTGTTGGTGACCCGGCCGTCGACGATGTCCTGGGCCCGCACCACGTGCACGGCGCGGCAGGTCATCATCTCCCCGGGCTCGAGCACCGTCTGCGGGCAGGTGACGCCGCCCTGGATCATCGGGTCGACAACGTGGATGTCGCGCACCCGCAGGCTGCCGGTGTTCGTGACCTCGAAGAGGTAGGTGATCTTCTCCCCCACGTCCACCCGGCCGTCGCCGCAACGATCCTGACAACCGGCATCGACGACGTCAAACAACCCGCCACTTGACGCCTGATCCCCAAGAGGGAATCAGCCGACGAAGACGGCGACCGGCTTCGCGTGGCTGCCGTGGGGCTGGTAGAGCGCGAGGAACTCCCCGCCGGGAGCGAAGACCGCGGTCAGCTCGTCGATCGGCAGCGGCAGGGGTCGGCCGAACCGGACAGCCTGTGCCTGGGCGGCGTCGAGGTCGAGGGCGGGGAAGCTGCGCCGGGCCGCGTCGGCCAGCGGCGTGACGACGAGGTGCTCGAGGTCGGTGCTCGCCTCGTCGAGGCCGAACTCCCCCACCGAGTGGCGCCGCAGCGCGGTCAGGTGGCCGCCGACGCCGAGCGCGGCGCCGAGGTCGCGGGCGATGGCCCGGATGTAGGTGCCGCTGGAGCAGCGCACCCGGATGTCGACGTCGACGGCGCCGCCCTCGCGGCGGACGTCGCCGCAGGCGATCTCGTGGATGGTCACCGGCCTGGCCTTCAGCTCGACCTCCTCGCCGGCGCGGGCGCGCGCGTAGGCGCGCTTGCCGTCGACCTTGATGGCCGACACGGTCGAGGGCACCTGCTCGATGTCGCCCTCGAAGGCGGAGAGCGCGGAGCGCACGGCGTCCTCGGTGAGGTGCGCCGCGGGCGCGGTGGCGGTGACCTCGCCCTCGGCGTCGTCGGTCGTGGTGGAGACACCGAGCCGCACGGTCGCCGAGTAGGTCTTCTCGGTCAGCATGAGGTGGCCGAGCAGCCGGGTGGCGCGCTCGACGCCGAGGACCAGCACGCCGGTCGCCATCGGGTCGAGGGTGCCGGCGTGGCCGACCTTGCGCGTGCCGAGGGTACGACGCACCCGCGCCACGACGGCGTGGGACGTCAGGCCGGCGGGCTTGTCGACGACGACCAGCCCGGACTCCGCCATCAGTCCTCGTTCTCCTCGTCCTCGGCGGCCTCGCGCGGCTTCTTGTACGGGTCCGGGTCGCCGGCGGGCTGGGCGCCCTCGCGGGCGGCCGCGACCGCGGCGTCGGCCTCGCGGGCGCGGGCGAGCACCTCGTCGAGGTGGCGCGCGTTCTCCGGGACGCCGTCGAACTCGAAGGCCAGCGTGGGCACGTGCCGCATGCCGAGCTGCTTGCCGACCTCGGAGCGGAGCAGGCCCTTCGCCGACTCCAGCGCGCGGGCGGTGGCCTGCTGGTCGGCGTCCTCGCCGAGCACGGTGTAGTAGATGGTGGCGTTCTGCGCGTCACCGGTGAGCCGCACCTCGGTCACCGTCACGAACCCCAGGCGGGGGTCCTTGATCCGGCGCTCGAGCATCTCCGCGACGATCACCTGGATGCGGTCGGCGATCTTGCGCACGCGGGGGCTGGCCATGGTCAGTTTCCTATCACTAGAACGGCCGCGCCGCCCGCCCCGGTGACGGGACGGGCGGCACAGCACGGTGCTTGCCGAGGGCTGCCGGGACGGCAGCGGTGCCTCAGGCGCGCGGGATCTCCCGCATCTCGAAGGCCTCGACGATGTCGCCCTCCTTGATGTCCTGGAAGTTCTTGAGCACGAGACCGCACTCGAAGCCCTCCCGGACCTCCGACGCGTCGTCCTTCTCCCGCTTGAGCGAGGCGAGGTCGAGGTTGTCGGCCACGACGGCACCGTCGCGGAGCAGGCGCACCTTGGCGTTGCGTCGGATGACGCCCCCGGTGACCATGCAACCGGCGATGTTGCCGATCTTGGAGGAGCGGAAGATCGCACGGATCTCGGCCTGGCCGAGCGTGTTCTCCTCGTACTCCGGCTTGAGCATGCCCTTGAGGGCCGCCTCGATCTCCTCGATCGCCTGGTAGATGACCGAGTAGTAGCGGATCTCGACGCCTTCCTTCTCGGCCATCTGCGCCGCCTTGCCCTGCGGGCGGACGTTGAAGCCGATGATGATGGCGTCGGAGGCGGCGGCCAGGTCGACGTTGGTCTCGGTGATCGCACCGACACCGCGGTCGATGACCCGGAGGCTGACCTCCTCGCCCACGTCGATCTGCGCGAGGGCGTCCTCGAGGGCCTCGACCGAACCGGACACGTCGCCCTTGAGGATGAGGTTGAGCTCCTGGCTCTCGCCCTTCTCCATGGAGGCCATGAAGTCCTCGAGGGTACGGCGGACGCGGCGCTTCGCCTGCATGGCGGCACGCTCGCGCGCCTCCCGCTTCTCGGCGATCTGGCGCGCCATCCGGTCGTCCTCGACCACGATGAAGTTCTGGCCGGCGCCGGGCACGGCCGAGAGGCCGAGCACCATCGCGGGCCGGGCCGGGTCGGCCTCGGTCAGCTCGTTGCCGTGCTCGTCGAGCATCGCGCGGACCCGGCCGTGGGCCGGACCGGCGACGATCGAGTCACCGACGCGCAGCGTGCCGCGCTGGACCAGGATCGTGGCGACCGGACCGCGACCGCGGTCGAGGTGCGCCTCGATGACGAGGCCCTGGGCGTCCTGGACCGGGTTGGCCCGCAGGTCGAGCGACGCGTCGGCGGTCAGCACGATCGCCTCGAGCAGCTTGTCGAGGTTCAGGCCGGCCTTGGCCGAGACGTCGACGAACATCGCGTCGCCGCCGTACTCCTCGGGCACGAGGCCGTACTCGGAGAGCTGGCCGCGGACCTTCGTCGGGTCGGCGGTCTCCTTGTCGATCTTGTTGACCGCGACCACGATCGGCACGTCGGCCGCCTTGGCGTGGTTGAGCGCCTCGATCGTCTGCGGCATCACGCCGTCGTCGGCCGCGACCACCAGGACGGCGATGTCGGTCGCCTGCGCACCACGGGCACGCATCGAGGTGAACGCCTCGTGACCCGGGGTGTCGATGAAGGTGATCCGGCGGTCCTCGCCGTCGACGTCGGTGTGCACCTGGTAGGCACCGATGTGCTGGGTGATGCCACCGGCCTCGCCCTCGACGACGTTCGCGTTGCGCAGCGCGTCGAGGAGCTTGGTCTTTCCGTGGTCGACGTGACCCATGACGGTGACGACCGGCGGACGGACGACCAGGTCGTCCTCGCCGCCCTCGTCGGCGCCGAACTCGATGTCGAAGGACTCGAGCAGCTCGCGGTCCTCGTCCTCCGGGGAGACGACCTCGACCTTGTAGTTGAGCTCGTCACCGAGCAGCTCGAGGGTCTCGTCGCCCACCGACTGGGTGGCCGTGACCATCTCGCCGAGGTGGAAGAGCATCTGCACGAGCGACGCGGCGTCGACGCCGATCTTCTCGGCGAAGTCGGTCAGCGAGGAGCCGCGCGCCAGGCGGACGGTCTCGCCGTTGCCCTTGCGGACCCGCATGCCGCCGATCGTCGGGGCCTCCATGGCCTCGAACTCCTGGCGACGCGCCCGCTTCGACTTGCGACCGCGACGGGCCGGACCACCGGGACGCCCGAAGGCACCCTGCGTCTGGCCGCGCTGGCCGGGACGACCGCCACCGGGACGACCGCCGCCGCCGGGGCCGAAGCCGCCGGGACCACGACCGCCGGGCGCACCCGCACCCGCACCGCCACGGCCGGGGGCACCGGCACGACCCGGACCACCGGGGCCACGGCCACCGGGGCGACCCGGACCGCCGGGGCCACGGCCACCGGGGCCGGTGCCGAACGCGGCCGGGGACTTCGGCATCATCGCCGGGTTCGGGCGCGGCATGCCCGGACGCCCGCCACCGGCACCAGCCGGGGGACGCGGGCCGCCGGGACCGGCCTCGCCGTCGCGCGCCGGCGGCGCGGGACGACGGCCCATGCCCTGGCTGGGCGCGAACGGGTTGTTGCCCGGACGCGGCGTGCCGCCGGGCTTGCCGACGGGACGCGGGGCCGGGGCCTTGGGCTTCGGGGCGCCGGGCTTGCCGGGCGCCGGGGCGGCCGGGGCCGACGGCGCAGCAGCGGCCGGGGCCGCGGGGGCCTCGGGCGCCTTCGGCTCGGCCGCAGGGGCCTTCGGGCCGGGTCGCGGGCCGGGCCTGGGGCCGGACGGCTTCTCGGCAGCCGGGGCCGGGTCAGCCGGAGCAGCCTCGGCCGCGGGGGCCTCGGGCTTCGCGGCGGCCTTCCTGGCCGGGCCGGGCTTGGGGGCGGCCTTGTCGGCAGCCTTCTCGGAGGTCTCAGCAGCCTTGGCGTCGCCCTTGGCGGCCTTGGCGGTGTCGGCGGCCGGCTCGGCGGGCTTCATCTTCGCCAGCAGCTCGGCGCCGTAGGTGTCCTCGAACTTCTTCACAGCCGGAAGCTCGATGCTGGAGGACGCCGTCTTGGCGAACTCTCCGATGTCACTGAGCATCTTGAGCGCCTCGGCGCTCTTGATGCCGTACTTCTTCGCGAGTTCGGAAACTCGGGTCTTGGCCACGGTTCTCCTTCTGGCCTGGACCCGTGCTTCCGGGATCTCAGACCGTTGGTGGGTGGTGCAGAACGAACTGGCTCATCGCGAGGTACTCATCGAGTGCTCATGAGCTGTTGCTCCAGTTTCTGTCGGTCGGATCGGTCCGCGAGGCGACGTACTCCCCCACCGGCACGCTGGAGAGCCCACCCGCGTCCGGGGCGACCCGGAGCGCACGGGAGAAGGCTTTCCGCCGTACCGCGAGGTCGTAGCAACCGGAGGTGGGGTGCAGGTGCGCTCCACGTCCCGGCGCGGTGCCGTCGGGATCGGGCACGACAGCCGGTCGGCCGTCGGGACCCGAGCCGGCGGTCACCCGCAACAACTCGCGTTTGGTGGCCCGCTGCCGGCATCCGACGCACGTCCGGACGGGTCCCTCGAGGGGGAGGTCGTCAGGTCGTGCAGGGGATTTCAGTCGGTGAGCCACCAAGGCTCAACTCTACCGCTCCTGCGGTCAGGATCACGAACCGGCACGGTCCGACCCTCGCCTCGGGAGCGTGCGGCTCGTCACTCCTCGTCGGAGTGGATGTCGATGCGCCAGCCGGTGAGGCGGGCGGCGAGGCGGGCGTTCTGCCCCTCCTTGCCGATCGCGAGCGACAGCTGGAAGTCCGGCACGACGACGCGCGCGGACTTCGTGTCCGGGTCGACGACGGTCACCGACTGCACCTGGGCCGGCGAGAGCGCGTTGGCGACCAGGGTGGCCGGGTCGTCGGACCAGTCGACGATGTCGATCTTCTCGCCGTGCAGCTCGGCCATCACGTTGCGCACCCGCTGGCCCATCGGGCCGATGCAGGCGCCCTTGGCGTTGACGCCGGAGACGGTGGAGCGGACCGCGATCTTGGTGCGGTGCCCCGCCTCGCGCGCGATCGCCGCGATCTCGACGGTGCCGTCGGCGATCTCGGGGACCTCGAGCGCGAAGAGCTTCTTCACCAGGCTCGGGTGCGAGCGCGACAGCGTGACCTGCGGGCCGCGCATGCCCTTGCGGACCGACACCACCAGTGCCTTGATCCGGGTGCCGTGGCTGTAGTCCTCCCCCGGCACCCGCTCGCTCGACGGCAGCTGCGCCTCGATCCGGCCGAGGTCGACGAGCACGTCGTCGGGGTTGCGACCCTGCTGGATGATGCCGGAGATGATGTCGCCCTCCTTGCCGGAGAACTCACCGAACTTGATCTCGTCCTCGGCGTCGCGCAGACGCTGCAGCATGATCTGCTTCGCCGTGGTCGCCGCGATCCGGCCGAAGTCGGCGGGGGTGTCGTCGTACTCGCCGATCTTGTTGCCCTCGTCGTCGAGCTCCGCCGCGAGGACGCTGACGTGACCGGTCTTGCGGTCGAGCTCGACCCGCGCCTGGGCCACCGACCCCTCGGTCTTGTGGTAGGCGGTGAGGAGCGCCTGCTCGATCGCCTCGACGAGGACGTCGAACTTGATCTCCTTCTCCCGCTCCAGCGTGCGCAGGATGCTGAGGTCGATGTCCATCAGTCGGCGTCCTTCTCGTTCTCGTCACGGTTCTTGCGGTTGAACTCGACCTGCACCAGGGCCTTGCGCACGTCGGAGTAGGGGATGCGGCGCTCGGTGCCGTCGAGGTCGACGGTGACCGCCTCGTCGTCGGAGCTGCCGATGCGCCCGGTGACGGTGCTGTCGTCGGCGAGGTCGATCTTCACCAGCCGGGTCTCGTTGCGCCGCCAGTGCCGCGGCAGCGTCAGCGGCCGGTCGACGCCACGCGAGGTCACCTCGAGGGTGTACGGCAGCTCGCCCATCACCTCGGCGGCGCCGTCGGGACCGTCGGACTCGAGGACCCGGTCGATGACCTTGGTGGCCGCGGCCACGTCGTCGAGCGTCGGGCCGCCGTCGGTGTCGACCGCGACCCGCAGCACCCGCCGCTTGCCTGCCGGAGTGATCTCGACCGCCTCGACGTCGAGGCCGAGCTCAGCGAGGGGTCCGGTGAGAACCTCCTCGATCCGCTCGGCTGTGGCGCGCTTCGCGCCCTGGCCGGAACCCATGACGAGTCCTCCCGTGTCCTGTTGTGGCTGTGCCCGTCAACGATAGCGGGTGTCCGCGTGGCGGTAGGGTTCCCCGGTGCCCGCTCGACCGATCCCGATCTCGCGGCGCGCGCTGGTGACCGGCGCCGTGGCGGGCTCCGCGCTCGCCCTCACCGGCTGCGACAGCGTCGCCGACCTCCTCGAGGGCGACGACGAGCCGGGCGTGTCGGGCGCCGTCACGCCCACCGCGCCTGCCGTCGACGCCGACAGCGACCTCGTCGCCGGCGTGCTGGACGCCGTGGCCGCGGCCGCGGCGCTCGCCACCGCCGTGGGTACGACGGTCCCGGCCCTGGCCCCCGTGGCCACGCGCTTCGCCCGGCTCCACGCAGCGCACGTCGAGGAGCTCGGGGGCACCGAACCCGCCGACTCCCCCGTGGTGCCGTCGGCGCGTCCCACCGCCCTGCGCCGGCTCGCCCGCACCGAGCGGCGCCTCCAGGACCGACTGGTCCAGGCCGCCGGGGAGGCGGAGAGCGGCGCGCTGGCCCAGGTGCTGGCCGCCATGGCCGCCGCCGTCGCCCAGCTGCGGGTGGGCCTGGCATGACCGACCCCGCCCCCACCACCCCGGACAGCGCCACCACCCCAGACAGTCCCGCCAGCCCGGGCACCACGACGCCCGGCGCGGCCGGCCCCGACGGCGGCACCGAGGCGCTGCAGACCGCCCTCGCCGCCGAGCACGCCGCGGTGTTCGTCTACGGCGCCCTCGGCGCCCAGGCGTCGCGCTCTGCGCAGCCGGCGCTCTTCGGCCGGCTCACCGCTGCGTACCGCCTGCACCGCACCCGGCGCGACGAGCTGGTCTCGATGATCCGCGACGCCGGAGCCGAGCCGGTCGCGGCCGAGCCCGGCTACCAGCTGCCCCGCGACCTGGGCACCGCCGCCGCGCTGGAGGCCCGGGCCCGCCGCCTGGAGCAGGACGCCGCGCGCACCTACGCCTGGGTGGTGGCGAGCACGACCGGCGAGCCCCGCGCGTGGGCGGTGGAGGCCCTCCTCGACGCCGCCGTGCGCGGGCTGGGCTTCGGCGCGAAGCCGCAGTCGCTGCCCGGGCTCCAGGCACCCTGACCGATCGTTAGGCACCTGACCGGTCGCTGGGCACCGCCCGGTCACTGGGCACCGCGGGCCAAAAACGCCAGTGGTTCGCGGCCTCTGAGTCTTCGGGGAACTCCCGAGACGTCCCCCGAAGACGGGGCCGCGAACCACTGGTGACCGGGGACAACGGTCATCTGGGTGACGGGAGAGGTGGGGCTCACCGATCACCTGTGCACAATCATGCAACACAAGCAGGTCGGGGTCTCTAGGTAGCGATCCTCATAAATATGCACTGCACAAACCTGCAGTACGGAACCCGCCGACCGGGGTCCGGTCAGCGCCAGGGCGCGATCAGGTCCGGGATGTCGGAGAGGCGCTGGGCCACCGCGTCGGGCTCCCCGTTCGTGTGGCCGTGCTGCTCGGCGGGGATGGTGCTGTGCGGGACGTGGATGGCCCGCATCCCGGCCTGCTGGGCGCCCCAGACGTCGTCGTAGAGCCGGTCGCCGACGTACACGCACGCAGCCGGGTCGCTCGCGCCGACCACCTCCATCGCGGCGCGGAAGGCGTGCGGCGACGGCTTCGTCCACGGGACCTCGCTGGTGTAGACGTCGCCGTCGATGAGGTCCAGCACGCCGTCGCGCTCGAAGAATCCGCGGTGCCAGGCGCGCGGCCAGATGGTGTTCGACAGCACGCCGACCTTGATGCCCTGCTCGCGCAGCCAGCTGAAGAGCGGCGCGACCTCCGGGTCGGTGAGCGTGTGCGGTTCCCAGAAGCCGTAGTAGGCGTCGAGCAGGTCCGGGTCGTGGTCGAGCCCGGCCTCGGTGAACAGGTCGGCGATCGTCGCGCTCTGCTGGTGGTCGCGGCTGCGGCCCCAGATCACGCTGCCGGCCTGGTGCAGCCGGGTGGCGTGGGCGTGGTGGTCGTCGGAGGTGTCCGGCGTGGTGAGCACGGCCTGCGCGAGCGCCAGCGACTCGGCGTGGAAGTCGATGTCGTGCCAGGCGGTCAGGGTGCCACCCCAGTCGAAGATCACTGCGTCGACGGCCATGGTCACATCCTGCCGTCGCGCAGGTACGACGCGTGCCAGCTCAGCGCCTCCTCCAGCAGGTGCGGCGTGTGCTGGGCGTCCGGGCGGGCCCGGCGCGCGCGGGCCACGTAGTCGTGGAGCCGGTCCCGGAAGTCGGGGTGGGCGCAGTTGTCGATGACCCGCTCGGCGCGGTCGGTCGGCGACAGGCCGCGCAGGTCGGCCAGGCCCTGCTCGGTGATCAGCACGTGCACGTCGTGCTCGGTGTGGTCGACGTGGCTGACCATCGGGACGATCGAGGAGATCGCGCCGCCCTTGGCGAGCGAGGGCGAGACGAAGAAGTTGAGGTAGGCGTTGCGGGCGAAGTCGCCCGAGCCGCCGATGCCGTTCATGATCGCCGAGCCCATGACGTGCGTGGAGTTCACGTTGCCGTAGATGTCGGCCTCGATCATCCCGTTGATCGCGATCAGGCCGAGCCGCCGGACCAGCTCGGGGTGGTTGGAGATCTCCTGGCTGCGCAGCAGGATGCGGCCCTTGTAGGAGCCGACGTTGTCGAGGAAGCGCTGCTGGCCCGCCGGGGACAGCCCGAACGCCGTCGACGACAGCGAGGTCAGCTTGCCCGCGTCGAGCAGGTCGAGCAGGCCGTCCTGGATGACCTCCGTGTAGGCCGTGAGCCCCTCGAACTCGGCGTCGAGGAGCCCCTCCATCACCGCGTTGGCGGTGCTGCCGACCCCGGACTGCAGCGGGAGCAGGCTCGCTGGGAGCCGGCCGGCGCGCACCTCGTGGCGCAGGAAGTCGACGAGCTGGTCGGCCATCGCCCGCGACGCATCGTCGGGCTGGGCCAGCGGCGAGTTGCGGTCCGGCGCGTGGGTCTCGACGACGGCGACGACCTTGGCCGGGTCGACCCGCAGGTAGGGGTCGCCGATGCGCTGCATCGGGTGGGTGAGCTGGATCGGGATCCGGTGCGGCGGCAGGGCGGCGCCGTAGTAGACGTCGTGGAAGCCCTCGAGCTCGCGCGGCAGCCAGCTGTTGACCTCGAGGACCACCTTCTCGGCGCGGTCGAGCCAGGTCTTGTTGTTGCCGATCGAGGTGCCCGGCACGAGCAACCCGTTCGGCAGGATCGCCGCGACCTCGACGACGGCGACGTCGAGGTCGCCGTAGAAGCCGAACCACGCCTGCTGCGCGGAGTGCGAGAGGTGGGCGTCGACGTAGTCGACCTCGCCGGCGTTGATCCGTCGCCGCATCACCGGGTCGGAGTTGTAGGGCAGGCGCTTGTCGACGCCGTCGACCTCGGCGAGCCGGCCGTCGACCTCGGGCCCGGTCGACGCCCCGGACCAGAGGCCGATCCGGAACTCCTCCCCGCGGGCGCGGGCGTCCTCCATGCGGCGGGCCAGGGCGCCCGGCACCGCCTTCGGGAAGCCGGCCCCGGTGAAGCCGCTGATCCCGACGGTGTCGCCGGGCCGGATCACCTCAGCCGCCTCGTCGGCGGTCGTGATCCGCTGCCCGAGCTCCGGGCAGGTCACGCGTGGGCTGGCCGGCATCGGCACGCCCCTCCCCTCAGTCCCGGACCAGCGCCCGGATCTGCTCGACGGCGGAGACCAGGGGGAGCTCCTGCTTCTCGCCGGTACGACGGTCCTTGACCTCGATCACCTGGTTGTCGGGGTCGGCGACGCCGCGCCCGACGGTGACGATCGTGGGCACGCCGATCAGCTCGGCGTCCTTGAACTTCACGCCCGGGCTCACCTTGCCGGCCCGGTCGTCGTAGAGCACGTCGATCCCGGCCTCGTCGAGCCCGGCGACGAGCTGCTCGGCCGCGGCGAACACGGCCTGGTCCTTGCCGGCGGCCACGACGTGCACGTCGGCGGGCGCGACCTGGCGCGGCCAGCACAGCCCGATCTCGTCGAGGGTGCCCTCGGCGATCGCGGCGACGGCGCGCGAGACGCCCACGCCGTAGGAGCCCATGGTGACGGTCACGAGCTTGCCGTTCTCGTCGAGCACCTTGAGGTCGAGCGCCTCGGCGTACTTGCGGCCGAGCTGGAAGACGTGGCCCATCTCGATGCCGCGCGCGGACTCGAGCACGCCGTCCTCGCAGCTCGGGCAGGCGTCGCCGTCGCGCACCTCGGCGGCCTCGATCGTGCCGTCGCCGGTGAAGTCGCGGCCGGCGACGAGGTCGATGGCGTGGCGGCCGTCCTCGTTGGCGCCGGAGACCCAGCGGGTGCCCTCGCTGACCCGGGGGTCGAGCAGGTAGCGGATGCCGCTGGCGGACTCCTCGCCCAGCACGCTGGGACCGATGTAGCCCTTGACCAGCGCGGGGTGCTTCGCGAGCTCGGCCTCGTCCATGGGTTCGACCTCGATCGGCTCCAGCTGGCCCTCGAGCCGCTTCTGGTCGACCTCGCGGTCGCCGGGCACGCCGATGGCGAGCGGCTCGCGGGTCCCGTCGGGGTGCTTCAGCACGACCATCACGTTCTTGAGGGTGTCGCCGGCGTGCCAGGGCCGGTCCTCGCGCGGGAACGCCGCGTTGAGGTGGTCGACCAGCGTCTCGATGGTCGGCGTGCCCGGGGTGTCCTCGGCGTGGGCGGCGGGCACGTCGTCGTACGCGACGGGGGTGGGCTGGCGCACCTCGACGGCCTCGACGTTCGCGGCGTAGTCGCACTTCGTGCAGCGCACGTAGGTGTCCTCGCCGACGGCCGCGTTGGCGAGGAACTCCTCCGACTTCGACCCGCCCATCGCGCCGGCGGTCGCCTTGACGATGACGTAGTCGAAGCCGAGCCGGTCGAAGATCCGCACGTAGGCGTCGCGGTGCTTCTGGTAGGACGCCTCCAGGCCCGCGTCGTCGACGTCGAAGGAGTAGGAGTCCTTCATGATGAACTCGCGGCCGCGCAGCAGGCCGGCGCGGGGGCGCGCCTCGTCGCGGTACTTGGTCTGGACCTGGTAGATGCTCAGCGGCAGGTCCTTGTACGACGAGTACAGGTCCTTGACCAGGAGCGTGAACATCTCCTCGTGGGTGGGGCCGAGCAGGTAGTCGGCGTCCTTGCGGTCCTTGAGCCGGAAGATGTTGTCGCCGTACTCGGTCCAGCGGTTGGTCGCCTCGTAGGGCTCGCGGGGCAGCAGCGCGGGGAAGGTGACCTCCTGGGCGCCGATGGCGTCCATCTCCTCGCGGATGATGCCCTCGACCTTGCGCAGCACCTTCAGGCCGAGCGGCAGCCAGGTGTAGATGCCCGGCGCGGCGCGGCGGATGTAGCCGGCCCGCACGAGCAGCCGGTGGCTCGGGACCTCGGCGTCGGAGGGGTCCTCGCGCAGGGTCCGTACGAACAGGGTCGACATCCGCATCAGCACGGTGGAAGCCTACGGCGCCTCGAGGACGCGGGGCGAACCAGTGACCCCGGCGGACCGGCCGGGGTCGTCCAGGTCACCCCGGTGGCTCCCCGCCGGCTCAGCCCAGGTCGAGCACGTTGCGCATGCCGAGCTTGTAGAGCAGCCGGTCGGTGGCCTTGAGCGCGGCGAACTCCGGCGGGTCGTAGAGCGTGAAGGTCCGCACCCGCGGCGCCGTGGAGCGGGACTCGTCGAGGATCGCGTTCACGGCGTGCCGCGCCGCCTCGTTGGCGCCCTCCATCGTCGCGAGGTCGATGTCGGTCTGCACGAAGTCCCCGCTCATCAGCAGGTTGGGGATCTTCGTCCGGGCGGTGGGGCGGCTGCTCCACGAGTCGACGGTGTTGACCAGCAGCGGGGTCTCGTTGGAGTTGCGCCGGTTCGCCGCGTCCCACTGCACGCCGGGGTCGAGGAACCACGAGTGCACGATCTCGTCGGGCAGCTGGTCGCCGGCGGTGTGGTGCTCCTTGATCTGCGCCCAGACCTCGGCGGCGATCTCGTCGGCGGTGCACTCCTTGGCCGTCTTGCCGTAGAGGATGCCCTTCGCGTCCCAGTTGGAGATGTCGACGGAGAGGATGTCGACGACCTCCCCGTCGCCGTAGTCGCGGGCGACGACGCGGTCGGCCCAGAACTGGCCCTGGGTCAGCGCGGTCAGCGACCACGGCGAGTCGATGAAGGTGATGTGGCCCTTGGTGATGTCGACGTGCTCGCGCAGGAAGTACTGGATGCCCACCATCCAGTCGGTCTTGAGCGCGGACATCTTCGCCAGGCCCGGGTCGAGGGCGAGCACGTTCGAGGTGAGGGTGGGGACGACCCGCTCGACGGGCATCGCGCTGACGAACCAGTCCGCCTCGACCCTGCTGGTGGCGCCCGTGACCGTGTCGCGCAGCACGGCGGCGGTGACCCGGCCGCCGGCGGTCTCGTAGCGGACCAGGGCCTGGCCGCTGACGAAGCGCACACCCAGCCCGCGCAGGTGGATCATCCACGGGTCGATCCACGCCTCGTTGGTCGGCAGGTCGAGCACGCGGTCGAGCGCTCCGTCGTTGCCGCGGCCCATGATGTTGTAGACGAACGCCTCGCCCATGTTGCCGATCGTGCGCGTGCTGGCGATGGTCTCCTTGGCCGCGACGAGGTTGCGGGTGAGCCCGGCAGCGAGGATCTTCTGGTAGGGCTGCGAGCGCTTCCCCGCGCCGACGAAGTCCCACCAGCTCACCTTCTCCCACTGCCCCATCCGGCGTTCGTCGCAGCTGGTGAGGAAGACGAGCAGCCGCTCGACGAAGTAGACGAGCTCGTGGGCCGGCACGGCGTGGCCGCCGAGGTTGTCCACCAGGAAGCGGCGCAGGCCGTCGACGGTGAGCAGCTGCACCGGGTCGGGACCGATGCCGAAGACGAAGGCGTCGCCGCGGTCCCCGGCCCGCAGGAACTTGCCGCCCGTGGCGGCGACCAGGTTGTCGCCGACGGTGCCGGAGCCGAACGGGATGCGTCGCATCGTGTCGGGGACGTGGTGGTAGAAGCCGGGGAAGAACCGGAAGCCGTGCTCGCCCGGCAGGTCGGCGCGGCCGCCGGACCCGGTGCCGGGGACCGGGATCGACCGGGCCTTGCCGCCCCAGGCCGACGGCTCGAACACGGTGACCGAGAAGCCGCGCTCGACGAGCTCGTGCGCGGCGGTGAGCCCGGCCATCCCGCCGCCGAGGACGACGGCGTCCTTGCCGGGCGTGGCGGCGAACGCCGGCGCCAGGCCGGTGCTCGCCAGGGCGGCCCCGGCGCCGGCGGCGACCGACGAGCTCAGGAGGGTACGGCGGTCGAGGCGGTGCGTCATCTGTTCTCCCCATGGACGCCAACCGACACAGGTGTCGGTTGCTGTTGGGCACCGAGTATCGTGACTGCCGTTGCACCGGTCAAGGCCCGCCGCCGCACGAGCCGACACCGGTGTGGGAAGCGGACCCAGCGAGGAGGTGACGTGGCGACCACCGACACCGTGCGCCGCCGGCTGCGCGGCCCCGACCGCCGGCAGCGGATCGTGGCCTCGGCCGTCGAGGTCTTCGCCGAGCGCGGGTACGACGCCACCTCGGTCGGCGAGGTCGCGGCCGCCGCCGGCGTCACCCGCACCGTCCTCTACGACCACTTCCGCTCCAAGCGCGAGCTCTACCTGCACGTGCTCGAGGTCGAGAACGCCGCGATGCTCGCCGAGGTCGGCTCGGGCATCACCGGCTCGGGCCTCGCCGGGTCCGGCGCCGGGGAGGACCGGCTGCGGGCGACCGTCGCCGCCTACCTGACGTTCGCGCACGAGCGCCCGGCCGCCCGCCGGCTGCTCGTCGACCCGGTGCCGACCGGCGACGCCCAGCTCGACCAGGTGATCGCGGCCTACCGCTCCGCGCGGGTCCAGGCGGTGACCGCCATGCTCGCCCCCGACCTGACCCGCGCCGGCGTCGTCGCCGGGTCGACGACCGCGGCCGTGGTCGTCGAGCTGCTCATCGCCGGCGTCGACGGCGTCGCCCGCTGGTGGCAGGAGCACCCGTCGAGCACGCTCGAGGAGGTCACCGACACCGCCTCGCGGCTGATCTGGAAGGGCCTCCCCCGCGTCGAGCCCCGGGTCGAGCGGCCCTAGCGGGTCAGAACATCACGGTCGCGAAGCGACAGGTCTCCACGAAGCCGACCCGCTCGTAGACCGCGCGCGCGGCGTGGTTCCAGTCGTTGACGTAGAGCGAGACCGTCGGCGCGATCCGGGCGCGGACCTGGTGCACCACGGCCGCCATGCCCGCCGACGCCAGCCCCTCGCCGCGGCGGTGCGGCGGCACCCACACGCCCTGCACCTGCGCGGCGTGCTCGGTGGCGCAGGCGACCTCGGCCTTGAAGACGAGCTCGTCGCCGTCGTACCGGACGAAGGACCAGCCGCGGCCGATCAGCTGGGCGACCCGGGCGCGGTAGAGGTCTCCCCCGCCGTGCGCCTCGGGCGAGACCCCGACCTCCTCGGTGTACATCGCGACGCAGGCCGGGTAGAGCGAACCGATGTCGGACTGCACGCCGGCGCGGACCCCCGGGTCGGGGGCGACCAGCGGCGGTCCGGAGATCTCCATGTGCCGCTGGTCCCAGCGGGCGTCCCGCGGCTCGCCCCAGGCCGGGGCGACCTCGTCCCAGAACGGACGCACGGCGCTCTGCGGGCCGACGATCGTCGAGGCGGTACGGCGCCGCGCCAGCGCCCGCTCGGCGAAGGCGGCAGCGTCCTCGGGGCTGGCCTGGACCGGCACCAGGTTGGCGGCGACGTGGCACGCGGCGACGAGCCGGCCGGCCTCGAACCGCCCCCACATCTCGCCACCGAGCCAGCGCGGCTCGAGGTTCGTCGTGTGCGCGCGGTGGAGGGCGAACACGTTGACGACGGGGTCCTGGTTGGCAAGGTCCAGGAAGGCGGGCAGGTCGGCGCTCGCCAGGACGCGCACGCCGTGCCGGGTCGTCAACACGTAGGGAGCCTATGCCCTCGGCGGCCCGGAATTGATGACGGGACACGGTGCCGGTCCGCGACACACACCGGACGCTCCCCCAGCGACACCCAGCGACCTGTCCGAGGGGGGTGCCTCGATGGTGGCACGACACGTGACCGACGGAGGTCTGGAGACCGACCTCATCTTCCTGCGCGGGCCAACCCCGACCACGCCGCGCTCCTCGGGTACGACGCCGCGGCGCTCGACCGGGTCAACCGCCAGTCCGTCGAGCTCCTGGCCGACGTGGCCGGCGAGCGTTCCGACGAGCTGGTCGGCTGGGAGGTCGGCGGCATGCTCGGCCCGCGCGGCGACGGCTACGCGACAGCCGGGCCGGTCGACCTGGACGTGGCAGCGGACTACCACCGCCCGCAGCTGGAGTCCTTCCGGGCGGCCGGGGCGAGCCGCGCGACCGTGCTCACCCTCACCGAGGTCGGGGAGGCGATCGGCGTCGCCCGCGCAGCCGCCGACGTGGGCATCCCGGCCGCGATCGGCTTCACCGTCGAGACCGACGGCCGGCTGCCCGACGGCACCAGCCTCGCCTCGGCGATCGAGCAGGTCGACGCGGTCGCCCCGCCGGCGTACTTCCTCGTCAACTGCGCACACCCCAGCCACGTGCTGCGCGGGCTCGACGAGGGGCCGTGGCGCGACCGGGTCGGTGGCCTGCGGTGCAACGCCTCGACGATGAGCCACGCCGAGCTGGACGCGGCCGAGGAGCTCGACGGCGGCGACCCGGTGGCGCTCGCCGCCGACCAGCAGCCGCTGCTCGACGCCTTCGGCGACCTGGAGGTGCTCGGCGGCTGCTGCGGCACCGACGCGCGGCACGTGGCCGCGATGTGGGGCGTCAGCTGACCGAGACGCTGGGCTCCGCGCCCTCGACCGGCTCCATCGACTCGGCGATCTTCATCGCCTCCTCGATCAGGGTCTCGACGATCTCGGCCTCGGGGACGGTCTTGATGACCTCGCCCTTGACGAAGATCTGGCCCTTGCCGTTGCCCGACGCGACGCCGAGGTCGGCCTCGCGGGCCTCGCCCGGGCCGTTGACGACGCAGCCCATGACGGCCACGCGCAGCGGCACCTCGAGCCCGTCGAGGCCGGCGGTCACGCGCTCGGCGAGCGTGTAGACGTCGACCTGGGCGCGGCCGCAGGAGGGGCAGGAGACGATCTCGAGCTTGCGCGGGCGCAGGTTGAGCGACTGGAGGATCTGGATGCCGACCTTGACCTCCTCGACCGGCGGCGCGGACAGCGAGACCCGGATGGTGTCGCCGATGCCGCGCGAGAGGAGGGCACCGAAGGCGGTGGCCGACTTGATCGTGCCCTGGAAGGCGGGGCCGGCCTCGGTGACGCCGAGGTGCAGCGGCCAGTCGCCCTGCTCGGCGAGCAGCTCGTAGGCGCGCACCATCACGACGGGGTCGTTGTGCTTGACCGAGATCTTGAAGTCGCGGAAGCCGTGCTCCTCGAAGAGGCTGGCCTCCCACACGGCGGACTCGACGAGGGCCTCGGGCGTGGCCTTGCCGTACTTCTCCAGCAGCCGCTTGTCGAGGGAGCCGGCGTTGACGCCGATCCGGATCGACGTGCCGTGGTCCTGGGCCGCCTTCGCGATCTCCTTGACCTGGTCGTCGAACTTCTTGATGTTGCCGGGGTTGACCCGCACCGCCGCGCAGCCGGCCTCGATGGCCTGGAAGACGTACTTCGGCTGGAAGTGGATGTCGGCGATGACCGGGATCTGGCTGTGCTGGGCGATCTCGGCGAGCGCGTCGGCGTCGTCCTGGCTCGGGCAGGCGACCCGGACGATGTCGCAGCCGGCGGCGGTGAGCTCGGCGATCTGCTGCAGCGTGCTGTTGACGTCGGCGGTGAGCGTCGTCGTCATCGACTGCACCGAGATCGGGTGGTCGCTGCCGACGCCGACCTTGCCCACCCGGATCTGGCGGGTCTGGCGGCGGGGAGCGAGCACCGGCGGCGGCGCGGCCGGCATGCCCAGGCTGATCGACGTCATGGCCTCAAGGTTAGTCCGCGGGGCCTCGAGATCAGGATTCGAGGTGGAGCGGCACCACGAGGTCGCCGACGATCAGCACCACGCCCATGACCAGCAGCGCCGACGCCACGACGTACGCGACGGGGAGCAGCTTGGCGGCGTCGACGTAGCCCGGGTCGGGGCGACGGCGCAGGCGGGCCAGCCCGCGCCGCGCGGCCTCCCACAGGGCGCTGGCGATGTGACCGCCGTCGAGGGGCAGCAGCGGCACGAAGTTGAACATGCCGATGAAGAAGTTGAAGCCGGCGATGAGCATCAGCAGCGAGACGAGCTTGTCGTTGACGCTGATCTCGTCGTGCGAGGCGACCTCGCCCGCGAGGCGGCCACCACCGACGACGCTGACCGGGCCCAGCGGGTCGCGCTCCTCGAGCCCGACGATGGCCTGCGCGACGTCCCAGACCTTGGCCGGGAGCGTGGCCAGCGCCTCGACGACGTCGACGGTCATGTGGCCCATCTGGCCGACCGTGTAGAACACCCCGCCCGTGGTCGGCTCGATGCGCGGGCTGACGCCGAGGAAGCCGATCTCCTCGTCGACGACCTGGCCGGCCTCGTCGGGCGGGCGGACGGTCGTCTTCGTCGCGATGGTCACCCGCTCGCCGTCACGCTCGACGACGACGGTGGCCTGCTTCGTGCCGTTGGCGCGGACCAGGTCCTGCATCTGGTCCCAGCTGGTGATCGCGGTGCCGTTGAAGGAGACCATCCGGTCGCCCGGCTCGATGCCCGCGGCGTACGCCGGGGTGGGCTGGTCGCGGATCTCCTCCTCGGTGCAGACCTCGCCGGACTCGTCGGCGGGCTTCACGCAGGCGTGCACGACCTCGACGGTGGTCTCGACCTTCGGGTCGCCAGCATTGCCGTAGGTCGCGAACACCGCGGCGAACACGCCGAACGCGATGAGGATGTTCACCGTGGGCCCACCGGCCATCACGACGACCTTCTTCCACCACGGCAGCTTGTAGAACAGCCGCTCGGAGTCCTCCGGGCCGACCAGCTCCCACTCGGCCGCGCGGGCGTCGGAGATCAGCTGGGTGAACATCCCGGTGTTGGACTTGCGCACCCGGAAGACCTGGTTGCCGTCGGCGTCGCGCTCGACCTCCTCGACGAGGTCCTCCGCCGCCGGGGGCAGCATGCCGACGATCTTGACGTAGCCGCCGAGCGGGATCGCCTTGACGCCGTACTCGGTCTCGCCGACCTGCTTGCTCCACACGGTGGGGCCGAAGCCGATGAAGTACTGGGTGACCTTCCCGCCGAACTTCTTGGCGGGGATCATGTGGCCGAGCTCGTGCAGGCCGATGGACGCCAGGATCGCCACCGCGAAGATGACGACGCCGAGGGTGTAGAGAAGTACGGAGATCACGGTCGGTTGGCTGTCCTCGGTGCGATGGTGCGGGCAGCAGCCTCGCGCGCCCACGCGTCGGCCGCGAGGACGTCGTCGAGCGAGACCTGCTGCTCCGAGGGTACGTCGTGGGCGGCAACCACGTCCCCGACTACGTCGACAATGCCGGTGAAGGCCAGCTCACCGCGCCGGAAGGCGTCGACGGCGACCTCGTTGGCCGCGTTGTAGACGGCGGGCGCGGTGCCGCCGCGCTCCCCCGCGGCCCGGGCCAGGGCGACGGCCGGGAAGGCCTCGTCGTCGAGCGGGAGGAACTCCCACGTCTCGGGGCGGGTCCAGTCGACGGCCGGCGCCGCGTCAGGCACCCGGTCGGGCCAGGCCAGGCCGAGCGCGATCGGGATCAGCATGGTCGGCGGGCTGGCCTGGACCAGCGTCGAGCCGTCGACGAACTCGACCATCGAGTGCACCACGCTCGTGGGGTGCACCACGACCTCGATCCGGTCGTAGGGGATGCCGAAGAGCAGGTGCGCCTCGATCACCTCCAGGCCCTTGTTGACCAGGGTCGCGGAGTTGATGGTGATGACCGGGCCCATGTCCCAGGTCGGGTGGGCGAGCGCCTGGCCGGGCGTCACCCCGGCCAGCTCGTCGCGGCTGCGGCCGCGGAAGGGCCCGCCGCTGGCGGTGAGCACCAGCCGGCGCACCTCCTCCGGCGTGCCACCGCGCAGGCACTGGGCGAGCGCGCTGTGCTCGGAGTCGACCGGGACGATCTGGCCGGGTCGCGCCCGCTCCAGCACGAGCGGGCCCCCCATCACCAGCGACTCCTTGTTGGCCAGGGCCAGGGTGGTGCCGGCGTCGAGTGCGGCGAGGGTGGGCCGCAGCCCGACCGCGCCGGTGATCCCGTTGAGGACGACGTCACACTCCTGCTGCGCCGCCTCGACGCTCGCCTCCTCCCCCAGGCCGTGGAAGCGCGGGGAGAGCTCCGCGACCTGCTGCTCGAACAGGTCGGGGTTGCTGCCACCCGCGGTCAGGCCGACCACGCGGAACCGGTCGGGGTTGGCCCGCACCAGGTCGAGCGCCTGCGTGCCGATCGAACCGGTGGACCCGAGGATGACGACGTCCTTCACACCGGCATCCTCTCAGCGGGACCCGGCCAGACACACTTCGGGACGTCCCACGAAGAGGGCCCACCAACCTTCATAGTTGCTCCGTGCTTCCACCCCGTGCCCGCACGGAGGTCACGGGACGGAGACTCGGTTCCGCCTGTGCCGCCGCCGTGCTGCTCCCCCTGGTCCTGGCCCTCGGCCTCGGTACGACGCCGGTGCCGCCCTCGTCGTCCGCCGAGCCGGGCGCCTCGACCGAGGGCGCGGTCCTCGCCGCGGGGTCGCCGGCCGCCGCGGGCTCGACGGGGTCCACGACCACCCGGCGCCGGGCGGCCACCCGCCGCTGCAAGGGGCGGGTCGCCCTCACCTTCGACGACGGTCCTGTGCCCGGCACCACCACGCGCCTGCTGCGGGTCCTGCGCCGCCACGACGTCCCCGCGACCTTCTTCGTGGTCGGCCGGCGCGTGCGCGAGCACCCGGAGCTGGTCCGCGCGATCGAGCGCAACGGGCACCTCGTCGCCAACCACACCTGGGCGCACGAGCAGCTCACCGCCCGCTCGGACCGCGAGGTCCGCGCGACGGTCCACGGCACGCGGCGCGCGCTGCAGCGCGCCGGCGTGGCGCCGACCCGGCTGGTGCGTCCGCCGTACGGCTCGATCAACCCGCGAGTGCGCCGGGTGCTGGTGCGGGCCGGCTTCGTCCCCGTGCTGTGGAGCATCGACTCCAACGACTGGGCGAACGGGTCGGCCGACCAGATCGCCGGGCGCATCCTGCGCGGCCTTCGCCCGGGGCCGAACGTGGTGCTGCAGCACGACGGCGTGAACCGCTCGCCCATCTCCGTCGACGCGGTGGCCACGGTGGTCCGCCGCGCGAAGCGCCGCGGCTACTGCTTCACCGCGCTGGACGAGAAGGGTCGTCCGGGCTTCCACACGCCGGACGTGTCGGTGACGGTGACCCCGGTCGTCGAGGGCCGCACCGCCGTCGCCACCGTCCGCCTGGCCGGCGAGGCCGGTCGGGACACCTCGGTCCGACTGACGGTGCGCTCCGGCACGGCCCGGGTCGGCACCGACCTGCCGGCACGGACCACCCGCGTGGCCATCCCCGCCGGGCGGCGCTACGCACGGGTGAAGATCCCGACGACCGCCGACGGCACCGTGGAGCCGGTCGAGCGCGCCAGCGTCGAGATCGACGCCCCGCAGGGCGTGCGCATCGCGGGCGGCACGGCGAGCCTCGAGATCCTGCCGCCGGGCACGACCCGCACCGAGCGGGTCTCGCGCGGCGCCGCACCGGACCGCGTCTGGGAGCCGGCCGTCAGGCGGTGAGCACCTCCGCGGCGGAGTGCGGGTCGGTCTCGCCAGCCACCACGGCCGCAGCCAGCTCCTCGAGCCGGTCCCCCTCGCCGACGCCGCCCCAGCGACGGCGCAGCACGGTGAGCGCGAGGGTCTCGATCTCGTTGCGCGCCCGGCGCAGCCGCCGGCGGTGCAGCTCGCCGCTCTCCCGCAGCCAGGCGCCGTGCTCCTCCAGCGCGTCGACGACGTCGGCGACCCCGTCGCCCGTGGACGCCACGGTCTTCAGCACCGGCGGGCGCCACGCGCCCTCACGCCGCTCGGCGAGGCCGAGCATCGAGCGCAGGTCGCGCCGCACCTTGTCCGCCCCCTCGCGGTCGGACTTGTTGACGACGTAGAGGTCGCCGATCTCGAGGATCCCCGCCTTCGCGGCCTGGATGCCGTCGCCCATGCCGGGCGCGAGCAGGACGACCGTGGAGTCGGCCTGGCCGGCCACCTCGACCTCGCTCTGGCCGACCCCGACGGTCTCGACCAGCACGTAGTCGAAGCCCGCGGCGTCGAGGACCCGCAGCACCTGCGGCGTGGTCCACGCGAGGCCGCCGAGGTGGCCGCGCGCCGCCATCGAGCGGATGAAGACGCCGGGGTCGAGCACGTGGTCGCCCATCCGGATCCGGTCGCCGAGCAGGGCACCGCCGGAGAACGGCGACGACGGGTCGACGGCCAGCACCGCGACCCGCTGGTCGCGGCGGCGCAGCTCCCCGATCAGCGCGTTGGTGGACGTGGACTTCCCCACGCCGGGGGCGCCGGTCAGCCCGACGATCCGCGCGTGGCCGGTGTGCGGCGCCAGGGCGCGCATCAGCTCCGGCAGCAGCGGTGACTCGTCCTCGACCTGGGACACCAGGCGTCCGACCGAGCGCGGGTCGCCGGCCCGCGCCTTCTCCACGAGTGCAGGAACGGCCGCCGCGGTGATCCCGCGACGGCCGCCCTGGTTGCCTGCTCCGGGCAAGTCGTTCCCGTCGATCAGCTGGCGGGGACCCGGATGACGAGCGCGTCGCCCTGGCCGCCACCGCCGCAGAGGGCGGCCGCGCCGAGGCCGCCGCCGCGGCGCTTGAGCTCGAGGGCGAGGTGCAGCGTGATGCGCGCACCCGAGGCGCCGAGCGGGTGGCCGATGGCGATGGSGCCGCCGTTGACGTTGACCTTCTCGTCGTCGAGGCCGAGCGCACGGGCCGACTCGATGCCGACGGCGGCGAAGGCCTCGTTGAACTCGACCAGGTCGAGGTCCTCGGCGCTCAGGCCGGCCTTGTCGAGCGCCTTCTTCGTGGCGTTCGCGGGCTGCATCTGCAGCGTCGAGTCCGGACCGGCCACCTGGCCGTGGCTGACGATCTCGGCGAGGATCGGCAGGCCGAGCTCCTCGGCCTTCTTCTTGCTCGTGACGACGACCGCGGCCGCGCCGTCGGAGATCTGCGAGGCCGAGCCGGCGGTGATCGTGCCGTTCTTGGAGAACGCCGGGCGCAGGCCCGCGAGCGACTCGGCGGTGGTGTCGCCGCGCACGCCCTCGTCCTGGGTGATGACGATCGGGTCGCCCTTGCGCTGCGGGATGCTGACCGGGACGATCTCCTCGTCGAAGACGCCGTTCTTCTGCGCGACCGCGGCACGCTGGTGCGAGCGGGCCGAGAACTCGTCCTGCTCCTCGCGGGTCAGCGGCGTGGTGCTGTCGGCGTTGTAGGCCTCGGTCAGGTTGCCCATGGCCTGCTGGGTGGCCTGGTCGTAGAGGGCGTCGTAGGCCATCGAGTCGACGAGCGCGGTGTCGCCGTACTTGAAGCCCTCGCGGCTCTTCGGCAGCAGGTGCGGGGCGTTGGTCATCGACTCGGTGCCGCCGGCGACCACGATGTCGGCCTCGCCGGCACGGATCAGCTGGTCGGCCTGGGCGATCGCGTTGATGCCCGAGAGGCACACCTTGTTGATGGTGATCGACGGAACGCTGGCCGGCAGGCCCGCCTTGAGGCCCGCGGTGCGGGCGGGGTTCTGGCCGCAACCGGCCTGGAGGACCTGTCCGACGATGAGGTAGTCGACCTGGTCACCGGAGACACCGGCCTTCTCCAGCGCGCCCTTGATCGCGACGCTGGCGAGGTCCGCGGCCGACAGGCTCTTGAGGCCGCCGAGGAGGCGACCGATGGGCGTACGGGCGCCGGCGACGATGACGCTGGGGTTGTCGGACATGCTTCCTCCGTGAGTGGAACGGGTCTGAACCTCTGCGACTCTACTCGCGGGTCACGAAGCGGGGCAGGGGGTCCAGCGTGCGGTCCGGTGAGTCCCTCGTCACAGCGGCGACACCTCCGCGAAACGGCACAATGGCGCGCATGAGCATCACTGACGGCGTCCCCACCCACCTCTTCACCGCCATCGACCACGTCGGCATCGCGGTGCCCGACCTCGACGAGGCGATCGCGTTCTACCGCGACAACTTCGGCATGCACGTCGCGCACGAGGAGACCAACGAGGAGCAGGGTGTTCGGGAGGCGATGGTCGCCGTCGGTGACACCGACTCGAAGATCCAGCTCCTCGCCCCGCTCAACGCCGAGTCGACGATCGCGAAGTTCATCGACCGCAGCGGCCCGGGCCTCCAGCAGCTCGCCTACCGCGTCACGGACCTCGACCAGGTCTCCGCGATCCTGCGCGAGCGCGGCCTGCGCCTGCTCTACCCGGAGGCCAGGCGCGGCACGGCCAACAGCCGGATCAACTTCGTGCACCCCAAGGACGCCGGCGGCGTCCTCGTCGAGCTGGTCGAGCCGGCCGCCGACGCCGCCCACTGACCCCCGGCCGACGCGCTGCCGCTGGTCACGCCCAGCGGAGGCGGACCTCCTCGCCCGGCCGCAGCTGGGCGAGGCGGTCCGCGTCGGCGTCCACGACCACCCCCACGACCGGGTAGCCACCGGTGACCGGGTGGTCGGGGCCGAACACCACGGGGTGACCGTCCGGCGGGAGCTGGACCGCCCCCCGCAGCGCGCCCTCGCTGGGCAGCTCCCCCTTCCCCGGCACGACGGCCAGCGGGTCGCCCTCGAGCCGCAGCCCGACCCGGTCGCTGGCCGCGCCGACCCGCCACGTGCGGGAGACGAGGGCGTCCGGGTCGACCGCCCAGTCGTCGCGGGGGCCTCGCACGACCCGCACCACCGGCCGGTCGTCGTACGACGCGGGCGGGACGGCATCGACCAGCATGTCCCCCGCGACCGCGTCCCCCACCGGCAGCCGGKCGCCCGGCCGCACCGGCTCCGGGCCCAGCCCTGCGAGGGTGTCGCGCGAGCGCGACCCCAGCAGCGGCGGCACGTCGATCCCGCCGCGCACGGACAGGTAGCTGCGCAGCCCCGACGGCGGCGTCCCCAGGCGCAGCCGCTGCCCGGGCCGCAGCGCGACGACCGCGCCCGTCGGCTCCGCCCGCCCGTCGACGGTCAACGGGGCCGGCGCCCCGGTGACGCAGGCCCAGACCACGCCGGTCGCCTCGGCCTCGAGCCCGCCGAGCACCACCTCCAGGGCCGCCGCGTCGTCGGCGTTGCCGAGCAACCGCCTCCCCAGCGCGTACGACGACCGGTCGGCCGCGCCCGCGACGCCGACGCCGATCGCGGCGTGGCCGGGCCGGCCGGCGTCCTGCACGAGGCAGGGTCCCCCGACGGCGTGGACCACCAGCGCGCTCACCGGGCCTCGAACCTCACCCTCAGGCCGGCCGCGAGCAGTGCCGGCGGGTCGCGGTCGAGGTCCCACAGCACCACGTCGGTGCGCCCCACCAGCTGCCAGCCGCCGGGCGAGGCGCGCGGGTAGACCCCGCTGAACTCCCCGGCGAGGCCGACCGCCCCGGCGGGCACGGTGGTGCCGGGTCGCCGCCGACGAGGTAGGCGAAGCCCGGCGCGAAGCCGCCGAACGCCACTGTCCACGGCGTCCCGGTGTGCGCGGCCACCACCCCGTCCTCCCCCAGCCCGGTCAGCTCCCCGACCTCGGCCAGGTCCGGGCCGTCGTACACGACCGGGATGGTGACCTCCTGATGCACCGGCTGCTGCGTCGGCTGCTGCGTCGACTGCGATAGTCCCTGACGAAAAGCACCGTCCGCCGGCGTGTCGCGGTGCTTCTCGTCAGGGACTACCGCCCGAAGCCGCTCGAGGGGCACCCCGCGGCGGGCGACCAGCAGGACGGTGCGGGCGCCGGGAACGACGTCGTCGAGCAGGGCGGTGGCGGCGGGGTCGGCGCGGAGGGCGGCCGCGGTGGCCACCGCCTCGCTGGTGTCGGCGAGCTCGAGCAGGAGCCCGCGGTCGCCGTACGGGAGGACCCTCATCCGAACGCCGCGACCGGGACCGAGGCGGCCTCCAGCGCGGCCCGCACCGCGGCCGCGAGGGCGGGCGCGCCGGGCGAGTCGCCGTGGACGCACAGCGACCGGACCTCGCCGGAGGTGGCGAGCCGGACGGCCTGCTCGGCGGCCGCGGCCGGGTCGGTGAGCACCGCGCCCGGCTCCGAGCGCGGCACCAGGCCGCCGTCGGGGAGGTAGGCCCGGTCGGCGAAGCCCTCGCCGACGGCCTCGAGGCCTGCGGCGCGGACGGTGTCGAGGAAGGGCGAGCCGGCCAGCCCGAGCACCGGCAGTCCGCCGAAGGCCTGCACCGCGCGGACCACCGCCTCCGCCTGGGCCGGGTGCTGCGACACCGCGTGGTAGAGCGCGCCGTGCGGCTTGAGGTAGGCGACCCGGGTGCCGGCCGCACGGGCGATCGCGTCGAGCGCGCCGAGCTGGTAGAGCACGTCGGCCTCGAGCTCGGCGGGCGGCACGTCGACGAAGCGGCGGCCGAACCCCGCGAGGTCGCGGTAGCCGACCTGGGCCCCGACCACGACGCCGTGGGTGGAGGCGAGCTCGCAGGTGCGGCGCAGCGCGAGGGGGTCCCCGGCGTGGAAGCCGCACGCGACGTTGGCGCTGCTCAGGTGCGGCAGGAGGGCCTCGTCGTCGCCGAGCTGCCAGCGCCCGAACGACTCCCCCACGTCGGCGTTGAGGTCCACGCCGCTCGATGGCGTGCCAGACGTGGACGGGCGACCCGGATGCGACGTCACGGCCCTATGGTGGCCCATCAGGAGCGCCGCCGAGCCCAGGACGGTGCAGGCGCCGCGGTGAGATGCCCGTCACGGAACCGCCATGATGTGGTTACCGATGGGTAATGTTCGCGGCGGCCGTATTGCCACCTGAGCCGCCCCGTTCCGGGGCCGCCACCAGATCCCAGGGAGACGACGACCGTGCAGCACATCCTCGATGCGATCCAGGCCGAAGACACCTCGTCGGAGGACTTCGCCAACCTCGAGCTTCCCGAGTCCTACCGCGCCGTGACGGTGCACAAGGACGAGGTCGACATGTTCGAGGGCGTTCCCTCGAAGGAGAAGGACCCGCGCAAGTCCCTGCACGTCGACGAGGTAGCGCTGCCCGAGCTCGGCCCGGGCGAGGCGTTCGTGGCCGTCATGGCCTCCGCGATCAACTACAACACCGTGTGGACCTCGATCTTCGAGCCCGTCTCCACCTTCGGCTTCCTCGAGCGCTACGGCCGCGAGTCCGAGCTCGGCGCCCGGCACAACCTGCCCTACCACGTCGTCGGCTCCGACCTGTCCGGCGTCGTGCTCAAGGTCGGCCCCGGCGTGACCAAGTGGAAGCCGGGCGACCGCGTCGTCGCCCACTGCCTCTCCGTCGAGCTCGAGGCCCCCGACGGCCACAACGACACGATGCTCGACCCCTCGCAGCGCATCTGGGGCTTCGAGACCAACTTCGGCGGCCTCGCCGACGTCGCGATGGTCAAGGCCAACCAGCTCATGCCCAAGCCCGAGCACCTCACCTGGGAGGAGGCCGCCTCCCCCGGCCTGGTGAACTGCACCGCCTACCGCCAGCTCGTCTCGGCCAACGGCGGCAACATGAAGCAGGGCGACAACGTCCTGATCTGGGGCGCCTCCGGCGGCCTCGGCGGCTTCGCCACCCAGTACGCCCTCAACGGCGGCGCGAACCCGATCTGCGTGGTCTCCAACGAGGAGAAGGCCCAGATCGTGCGCAACATGGGCGCCGACAAGGTGATCAACCGCTCCGAGATGGACTTCAAGTTCTGGAACGAGGACGGCACCAAGCAGAACCCCAAGGAGTGGCAGCGCCTGGGCAAGGCGATCCGCGAGCTCACCGGCGGCGAGGACATCGACATCGTCTTCGAGCACCCGGGCCGTGAGACCTTCGGCGCCTCGGTCTACGTCACCCGCAAGGGCGGCACGATCACCACCTGTGCGTCGACCTCGGGCTACATGCACGAGTACGACAACCGCTACCTGTGGATGAACCTCAAGAAGATCATCTCCAGCCACTTCGCCAACTACCGCGAGTCGTGGGAGGCCAACCGCCTCATCGCGCAGGGCAAGATCCACCCGACCCTGTCGAAGACCTACACCCTCGAGGAGACCGGCCAGGCCGCCCTCGACGTGCACCACAACAAGCACCAGGGCAAGGTCGGCGTCCTGTGCCTGGCCCCGCAGGAGGGCCTCGGCGTGAAGGACACCGAGCTCCGCGAGCAGCACATCGACAAGATCAACCTGTTCCGCGGCATCTGAGTCCACCGCCGCAGGACGACCCGGGAGGCCGGCGCAGCACGCGCCGGCCTCCCGCGATTTTTGCCGCTCCCCCGGGCGGGCCGGGCTGGGAAACCTCAGGTCCATCGGGGATCATGGGGGCCGAGCATCCCCCCACCACCACGCACCACGAGCCAGGAGGCTCCGTCCCCATGAGCGACCAGGGTCTGTCCATCTTCGACGACGAGCCCAGCACCCCCGAGGAGTCCACGCCTGTGACGACCAAGTCCGCCGACGAGGAGCCGACCCAGGTCATCCCGGCGACCCGTGAGACGCCGGCAGCCCGCCCCCCGGCCGCCGCCTCCGACCGACCGACCCCCAGCCAGCCCGACCGCGCCGCCGCGACCTCGCCCCGGCCGGCGAGCTCGCGCAGCGCGCACGCAGCGTCCCCGCGCCCGGTCGGCTTCACCGCGCCGGCCGGCGGCCTGCCGATCGTGCGCAAGGGCGGTTACGACCGCGACGCCGTCGACGCCCAGATCCGCCAGCTCTCCTCGGAGAAGGCGACCCTGGGCGCCAGCCTCGCCGAGTCCGAGCAGCGCGTGATCGAGCTCGAGCAGGAGCTGGCCAAGGTCAAGGCCGAGCTCGCCGAGATGGACAACCCGTCGTACGCCGGGCTCGGCGGCCGCGCCAGCGCGATGCTGCGCCTCGCCGAGGAGGAGGCCGCGGAGATCCGCGCCACCGCGGAGGCCGACGCCACCGAGATCCGCGAGCAGGCGACCCGCGACGCCAAGGCGATCCGCGCCGAGGCGACCCGCGAGGCCGACGACATGCGTGCCGTCCAGCTGCGCGAGCTGGAGGAGAACCGCACCCGCCTGCTCGCCGACGCCGAGCAGGAGCGCACCCTGGCCCGCGCCGAGTCCGAGGACACCCTCGCCGCGGCGAAGCGCGAGGCCGACCAGGTCCGCCTCGCCGCCCAGCAGGAGGCCTCGGAGCTGCGCAGCCAGGCCCAGCGCGAGATCGAGCAGGCCCGCGCGGCCGTCGACCGCGAGGTCCAGGAGGCCCGCCGGGCCCTGGCCGTGGAGAAGGAGCGCCTCGCCCGCGAGGCCACCGACCACCACAACAGCGCCGTCGCCGAGACCCGCCGCCTCGTCGAGGAGGCCGAGCAGCGCGCCGCGGCCGCCGAGGCCCGCCGCACCGAGGCCAGCAAGCAGGCCGCCGAGACGCGTGCGGCCGCGCAGTCGGAGTCCGAGGGCGTGCTCGCGCGGGCCCGCCGCGAGGCCGAGCAGATCGTCGCGTCGGCCAAGGCCCAGGCCGAGGCGATCACCGCGTCGAGCAACTCCGAGGTCGAGCGTGAGATCGCCGCCCGCCGCGCCGAGCTCGACCGGCTCACCAAGCGCCGGGCCTCCATCACCGCCCAGCTCTCCTCGCTCGCCGACCTGGTCGCCGGCTTCGGCGAGGACGAGAGTTGAGCCACCCCGACGACACTGCGACCGGCCACCCCGACGACCTCGACACCGAGGTCGACGGGGTGGCCGAGCACGGTGGGGTCGATCCCGCCGCGCCGACCGCCGGCGACGGCGAGGAGGCGACGTACGGCCAGATCGGCGAGCCCTTCGACCGGCGCTCGCCCTTCTACTACGGCTTCGTCGGGGCGCTCGGCGCGCTGAGCGCGTGGTGGCTCTTCCAGGCCGTCGCAGGCATCGGCTCGGTGCTGATGCTCGTCGTCGTCTCGTTCTTCCTCGCTGCGGGCCTCAACCCCGCGGTGGAGTTCCTCCAGCGCCGCGGCCTGCGCCGCTCGATCGCGGTCACCACGGTGATCGTGATGGCGCTGGGCACGGTCGCGCTGTTCGTGGTCGCGATCGTGCCGGTGATCACCGACCAGGTGCAGTCGATCACCAGCAACGCGCCCGGCTGGCTGGACCAGCTCCAGGAGAACAAGCGGATCCAGGAGCTGAACCGCGAGTACGACATCATCGACAAGCTCAAGGAGAAGATCACCGACGAGAACTTCGTCACCGCGCTCTTCGGTGGCGCCCTCGGCTTCGGGCTGAAGATCGTCTCGGCGCTCTTCAACCTCTTCGTGATCGTCGTCCTGACGCTCTACTTCCTCGCGTCGCTGAAGACCACCACTCACGCGATCTACCGCCTCGCGCCGGCCTCGCGCCGCGACCGGGTCACCCGGCTCGGCGACAAGGTGATCAGCAACATCGGCGGCTACGTCTCCGGGGCGTTCATCGTGGCCCTCTGCGCCGGCCTGACGTCGCTGGTGTTCTTGTGGTTCACCCCGATCGGGGAGTACGCCGTCGCCCTGGCCTTCGTCGTCGCGGTGCTCGACGTGATCCCGATGATCGGTGCCACCCTGGGCGCCGTCGTGGTGAGCGCGATCGCGTTCGCCACCGACTTCAAGACCGGCATCGCCTGCGTCATCTTCTACGTGGTCTACCAGCAGTTCGAGAACTACGTGATCTACCCGCGGGTGATGAGCAAGTCGGTCGACCTGCCGGGCGCGGTCATCGTGATCGCCGCCCTGGTCGGCACCGCCCTGCTCGGGGTGGTCGGCGCCCTGCTCGCGATCCCCGCTGCGGCGGCGGTGCTGCTGGTCGTGCGCGAGGTCGTGGTGAAGCGGCAGGACCTGCGCTAGCCGGTCAGGCGGCCGGTCAGGTGAGCACCGGCTCCTCGTGCTCGACCGTGCGCTCGCCCAGCTTCACGCCGACGACACCGGCGAGGATGAGCACGCCGCCCAGCAGCTGCACGACGCCGGGGAGCTGGCCGAGCAGCACCCACGCCCACAGCACGGCCAGCACGACCTCGCTCAGCGCGACGAACGACGCCAGGCGCGAGCCGAGGCGCCGGATCGCGGCGATGCCGGTGCCGTAGGCCAGCGCGGCGGTGACCAGGCCGAGGGCGAGGACGGCCACCCACGGCGCGACCTCGACGCCGGCGTACTCCACGTGGGTGGAGGCCGACGCGACCGGCATCAGGCCCACCAGTCCCAGCAGGCCCAGGAAGAGGCCGCCCACGACGAGGCCGCCCGTGGCCAGCGCCATCGGCGGCAGCCCGCTGCGGTCGTCGGCGGAGATGATGAAGTACGCCGCCGCCCCGACCATCGCGCCCAGCGCCCACGCCGCACCGACCAGGTCGAAGTCGGCGCCCGAGAACAGGTCGAGGACCAGCAGCAGGCCGATGGCCGCGACGACCGCACCGCCGATCGTCAGCGCGCCGGGGCGCTCGCCGTGGGCCAGCCACATCCACAGCACGACGGCCGCTGGGGCGGTGTACTCGATGAGCAGCGCCGGCCCGACCTCCATGGTCCGCACCGCGGAGAAGTAGCAGAACTGGGCGCCGGCGACGGCCAGGACGCCGTAGAGGACGACGGTCGGCAGCGCCGGCCGGAGCAGGCCCCACCGCCCGCGCATCGCGCGCAGTCCGAGCGGCAGCACGGCGAGGGCACCGACGGCGATGCGCAGCAGGACGATGCCACCCGCGCTCCAGCCGCTGTCGAGGAGCGGCCGGGCGAAGGCGCCGGAGAGCCCAAAGGTGGCGGCGGAGACGAGCGCCAGGGCCAGTCCGGCTCCGGCGCCCCGGCGGCCCAGCCCCGAGGTGTCACGAGTCAACGTCGCCATGACTCATGACGATAGGCGGCGGTGCAGTAACCTGTCAAAGTGGTCTTCACCCATGACACCGCCGTGTCCCTCCAGGCAGCCGTCACGCTGGTCAACTCCGACCTCGAGCCGGTCGGCCTGACCACGCCCGCCGAGCTCGGCGACTTCTACGCCGACTTCGGCTACACCGGCCGCCACGACGGCGACCAGGCCGAGGTCGACCAGGTCCGCGCCGTGATCCCCCGGCTGCGCGCGCTGCTCACCGCCGACCGCGACGAGGCGGTGCGGCTCCTCAACGAGATGCTCCGCGAGGCCCGCGCCCTCCCCCAGCTCCGGCGGCACGACGGCCTCGACTGGCACCTGCACGCGATCGACGCCGACCGGCCGCTGGCGGAGCGGATCGTGGTGGAGACCGCGATGGCGATGATCGACGTGGTCCGCGCCGACGAGATGTCCCGGCTGTCGACCTGCGCCGACGCGACCTGCGAGGGCATCGTCCTCGACCTGTCGCGCAACCGTTCCCGCCGGTTCTGCTCCACGACCTGCGGCAACCGCAACGCCGTCGCGGCCTACCGGGCCCGCCAGGCCGAGGAGGCTGCCGAGGGCTGACCTCTGGCGGTGCGGGCCGCGGCGGGTGGAGGATCCCTGTCATGACTCGCATGCTCGGGATGCGACGTCGCCGCACCGGCGCGCTCGCCCTCACCCTCGTCGCCCTCCCGCTCGCCCTCGCGCTGCTCGTCGCGCCCCGACCAGCGGTGTCGACCGCGGCGGCACCGATCAGCGTCAGCCAGGCCGTCGCCCGGCAGGACGGCTCGGTCGCCACCGTGCGCGGGTACGTCGTCGGGCAGCCGACCGCGACCACGACCGTCGTCACCAGCGGCTTCCCCAGCGACTACGCGATCGCGCTGGCCGACTCCCCCGGCACCACCGCGACCAGCCAGATGGTCTACGTGCAGGTCCCCTCGGCCTTCCGCTCCGGCTTCGGCCTGCGGTCGAACCCGTCGCTGCTCGGCAAGCAGGTCGACGTGACCGGCCGGCTCACGGCGTACTTCTCCCACGCCGGCCTCAAGGACGGCACCGCGTTCAGCGTGGTCGGCGGACCCGGGGGCGGCACCACCGACCCGGGCGTCCCCGCGGGCTACTACGACGCCGCCGCCGGCAAGACCGGCAGCGCCCTGGCCGCCGCGCTGCACGACATCATCGACGGCCACACCACGCTCAGCTACAGCCAGGTCTGGGAGGCGCTCGAGGTGACCGACGCCGACCCGGCGAGCTCCGCGAACGTCATCGAGTTCTACTCGGGGCGCTCGGTGCCGAAGAGCTCGAACGGCGGCGACCCCGACGACTGGAACCGCGAGCACACCTGGCCGCAGAGCCACGGCGGCTTCGGGACCAGCGCCGGCCCCGGCACCGACCTGCACCACCTGCGCCCCGAGGACGTGACGGTCAACTCCACCCGCGGCAACAAGGACTTCGACAACGGCGGGTCCGCGGTCGCGCAGTGCCCGGGGTGCTTCACCGACGCCGACTCCTTCGAGCCGCGCGACGCCGTCAAGGGCGACGTGGCACGCGGCCTGATGTACATGGCGGTGCGCTACGAGGGCGGCGACGGCTTCGCCGACCTCGAGCTCAACAACAGCACCAACGGCTCCACGCCCTACCTCGGCAAGATCTCGGTGCTGTTGGCCTGGCACGCAGCCGACCCCGTGTCGGCGGCCGAGCGCGCCCGCAACGACCGCATCCACGCCGACTACCAGGGCAACCGCAACCCGTTCGTCGACCACCCAGAGTACGCCGAGGCGATCTGGTAGGCCGCCGGGCGCGGCGCTCAGTCGCCGAGGAAGCGGCGCAGCACCTCGAGGAAGAGCTCGGGGCGCTCGGAGTGCAGCCAGTGGCCGGTGTCCTTGAGGGTGACCTTCCGGTTCCGCGGGAACCAGCGGTCCATCGCCTCGTCGTACTCCGGCCGGACGTAGCCGGACCGGGCGCCGGCCAGCCACAGCACCGGGCCGTCGTACGGCGGCAGGTCGGCCAGCTGCTCCTCGGGCCACGTGCTGATGACGTCGAGGTCGCGCTGCAGCACCTCGAGGTTGACCTGCCAGCTCCAGCCCTGGGGTGCCTCGGGGTCGCGGCGGAGGTTCTGCAGCAGGAAGGAGCGCACGGTCGCGTCCGGGACGGCCGGTTCGAGCAGCCGGTCGGCGTCGGAGCGGCGCTGGACCCGGCCCAGGTCCATGCCGCGCATCGCGTCGAAGTAGCCGGGGAACTCCCGGCCCTCGGGGTAGGTCACCGGCGAGATGTCGGCGACGCACAGCCGCTCGACCAGGTCGGGCCGGCGCAGCGCGAGGACCATGGCGACCTTGCCGCCCAGCGAGTGCCCGACGAGGGTGACGGGGTCGCCGCCGTCCGCGAGGACCTCGGCGACCTGGTCGGCCGCCTCGAGGAAGTCGAAGCGCTCCGACCACGGCGACCGGCCGTGGTGGGGCAGGTCGACGAGCTGCACCCGGTGCTGCCCGGCGAGCTGCTTGGCGACCTGGGTCCAGTTCTTCCCCTGGCCGAAGAGGCCGTGCAGGAACACCACACGGCTCCCGGCAGAGCCGAGAGCCGTGTGGTGAAGAGTCACGCGGGCACCCTATCGGGCACCACGGCGGGCCTCAGTAGGTGTGGAAGCCCTTGCCGGTCTTGCGGCCGAGCTCGCCGGCGGTGACCTTGTCCTCGAGGGTCTTCGCGGGGGCGAAGCCGGGCTCGCCGAACTCGCCGTGCAGCTCCTTCTGGATCGCCAGCGACACGTCGTTGCCGACCACGTCGAGCAGCTCGAAGGGACCCATCGGGAAGCCGGCGGTCTCCTTGATGGCGGCGTCGATGGTCGCCAGCTCCTCGCCGGACTCCGCCAGCTTCACGGCGTCGTTGAGGTAGGGGAAGAGCAGCAGGTTCACGATGAAGCCCGCGCGGTCGCCGGCGGAGACGCCGACCTTGCCGACCTTGGCGGTCAGCGCGCGGACGGTCTCGTCGACCTCGGCGGACGTCGCGGACGTGGTGATCACCTCGACCAGCTTCATGACCGGGGCCGGGTTGAAGAAGTGCATGCCGATGACGTCCTGCGGGCGGCCGGTGGCCTCGCCCAGCTTCGTGATCGGCAGCGACGAGGTCGTCGTGGCCAGGATGGCGCCCGGCTTGACGATCTTGTCCAGGTCCCGGAAGAGCTCGAGCTTGACCTCGAGGTCCTCGGCGATCGCCTCGACGACGATGTCGACGTCGGCGAGCGCGTCGCGCTCGAGGGCGCCGGTCAGGCGGCCGAGCAGGGCCTCCTTGTCGGCCTCGGTGCCCTTGCCCTTGGCGATCGCGCGGTCGAGGTTCTTGGTGATGTAGCCGACGACCCCGTCGAGCTTGTCCTGGCTGCGGCCGACGAAGACCACGTCGTAGCCGGCCTGCGCGAAGACCTGGACGATGCCCGAGGCCATCGTGCCGGTGCCGACCACGCCGACCCGGGTGATGTCGTGCTTGAGCTCGGGCGCGGCGCCGGCGCCGGCGGCCGCGGCCTCGTCGGCGAAGGTGCGGCCGTCGGCCGCCAGCTTCTCGAGCAGGTCCGCGGGCTGGTGCAGGTGGTCACCGGTCTCCGCGTAGCGGGCGGCGAGGCGGTCCCGGACCTCCGCGGCGCCGATCTCGTCCACGACGGTCAGCGGGCCCTTGGGGTAGCCGCAGCCGAAGCGCATGGCGGCGTCGATGTCGGCCACCGAGGCGTAGCCCGACTCGTAGGTGCGCACCGCATGGTTGAGGTACGGCAGCACCAGCGTGTTGAAGATCTGCTCGTTCGAGGTCATGCGCCGGATTCTGGCAGTCACCGGGGTCCAGTTCTACCCGTCGGTAACAATGTGGACACATCGAGACAGAGGTCACACCGCCGGCGCGCGCCTGCCCGCCGCCCGGCTCAGCGCCGGCGCTGCGAGGTGTCGACCCGGAGCAGCTTGGACCGCGAGGCCTGGCCCCGGACCAGCTCGACGGCCGAGCGGGGCACGCCCAGCTCCTTCGCCAGCCAGCGCACCAGCTCGTCGTTGGCGCGACCGTCCACGGGCGGCGAGGCCAGGCGGACCTTCAGCTCGGCACCGTCGGGCCCGGTCGGACCTGCCGCGCCGGTGCGCGAGGCGCCGGGCTGCACCCGCACCGAGAGCAGCCAGGTCGTCGTACCGGCGGGGTCGGCACCGGGGTGGGCACCGGGGTCGGCACCGGGTTCGGCACCGTCAGGACGCCACCACGGCTGCTGGGGCTCGATCTCCACGGGGCTGAGGGTATGTTGCTGCCCCGTGAGACTCGTCGTGGCGCGCTGCCAGGTGGACTACGCAGGGCGGTTGACCGCCCACCTGCCGATGGCGACGCGGGTCCTGATGCTCAAGGCCGACGGCTCGGTGCTGGTGCACTCCGACGGCGGCTCCTACAAGCCGCTGAACTGGATGTCGCCGCCGTGCACGGTGCGCGAGGGCACCACCGAGGACGGCAAGGTCGAGTGGACGGTCACCGCGCGGGCGCCGAAGGGACAGACCCCCGACACCCTGCGGATCCTCGTCGACGAGATCCTCCACGACAGCGAGCACGACCTCGGCATCGACCCGGGCCTGCAGAAGGACGGCGTCGAGAAGCACCTGCAGGAGCTTCTGGCCGAGCACCCCGCGACCCTCGCCGCCGGCCTGACCCTCGTCCGCCGCGAGTTCCCGACCGCGATCGGGCCGGTCGACCTGATGTGCCGCGACGGCGACGGGCTCAGCGTGGCGGTCGAGATCAAGCGGCGCGGCGAGATCGACGGCGTCGAGCAGCTCACCCGCTACCTCGAGCTGCTCAACCGCGACCCGCTGCTCACCAGCAAGGGACAGGTTCGCGGGATCTTCGCCGCCCAGGAGATCAAGCCGCAGGCCCGCGTCCTCGCCGAGGACCGTGGCATCACCTGCGCCGTCGTGGACTACGACGCGCTGCGCGGCATCGACAACGTCGAGGACCGGCTGTTCTGAACACCTGCAGGATCAACAGAGGCCGGGCGAGGCGGGCGGCTCGTCTGGCGTCCGGCTGTCCCCGCCGTCGGCGCCTGCTGGCCCTGAGGCGTCCGGGGTCCGGCTCGCGCCCCCGGAGGCGTCCGCACCCGACCCGGGAGTGCCGGCTGCGCGGCCACCGGCCGCACTGATCGCCTCGTCGAGGAACTCCGGCGTCAGCCGCTGGTCGTTGCGCACCAGCTCCCACAGCCGGTCGACGGCGTCGGTCCACTCCACGCGACCCTCCTGGGTCGTGGAGTACTCCCAGGGCGTGGTGACGAAGGAGATGTTGCCCAGCCCGATGCCCTGGAAGGAGCGGGCCAGGTCGGCGATCTGGGCGACGTTCTCGAAGTTGGTCGTCAGCGAGTCGGTGGTCGCGTTGACGAAGCCGACCAGCCGGTCCGGGCGGGCCAGCATCTGCGCTCGCATGGCCTCCTCGACCATCGAGGCCATGAACGCCTGCTGGCGCTTGATCCGCTGCGGGTCGGTGCCGTCGCCGCCGACGACGCCCTTGCGGACCCGGACGTAGCTGAGCGCCTCGTTGCCGCGGATCTCCCGGGTCCCGGCACGCAGGGTGATGCCGGCCTCCTCGTCCACGATGTCCTCGGGGATGCAGACCTCCACGCCGTCGAGCGCGTCCACCATCCCCTTGAAGCCGGCGAAGTCGACCACGACGTACTTGTGCGTGCGGATGCCGGTCACCTGCTCGAACTGCTGGATGGTGCACGCCGGTCCGCCGACCGCGTAGGCCTCGTTCCACATCGCGCCCGGCTTCGCCGACAGCACGGTGCCGTCGTCGAGCGTGCACTCGGGCCGGTCGACGAGCGTGTCGCGCGGGATGGAGATGCCGTAGGCGAAGCTGCGATCCGCCGAGAGGTGGAACAGCACGGTCGTGTCCGACCCGCCGCCACCCTCGCCGTCGATCCGGTTGCCCTTGCCGTCGCGGGTGTCGTCACCCATCACCAGGATGTTGACCTGCCCCTCGACGGCGTCGTCGGGCCGGTCGGAGAGCAGCGCGTCGAGGTCGCGGACATCGAGGTTGCCGTTCCAGTTCGCGTAGACCCACACCACCCCCACGCCGGTGAGCAGCCCGAGCGCGGCCAGCGTCGCCACGATCACCCGCGCGACCGTGCGACCGGGCTGGGCGGCCTTGCGCCTGCCGCGGCCCGCGCCTGCCGCACCGGAGCTCATGCCCACCACCGTAGGGAACATGGCAAGGGGCTGCTGGCAAGATCGCCGTCATGGCCACGATCTTCCACATCGCGCTCGCCTCGGAGTGGGCCGCAGCCCGGGAGGCCGGCGTCTACACGACGTCGACGCTCGGGCGGTCGCTGGCCGAGGAGGGATTCATCCACGCCAGCCGCGCGGACCAGTGGACGGGGGTGCGCGACCGGTTCTACGCCGACGTGTCCGAGCCGCTGGTGCTGCTGCAGGTCGACACCGACCTGCTCGACGTACCCGTCGTCGACGAGCCGCCGGCCCCCGGCGTCGAGGAGACCTTCCCGCACATCTACGGCCGGTTGCCCGTCACGGCGGTGGTCCGGGCGATCCCGCTCTCCCCGGGCGCGCCCGCGGCTGCGCCGGAACCGGCTGCGCCCGCGCGTCCTGCCGCCCAGTCGGGCCCGGCTGCCGGCGGCGACAGCTTCTCGAAGGTGTTCCTGCTCGAGATGTACTTCAACGCTGCCGTGGCGAGCGTGGCGATCCTGCTCAGCGCGCTGGGGATTGCGATCGGCGTGGCGATCGGCGGCGACCGGGCGCCGGGCATCGGCGGGCTGGTCGGCCTCGCGGTCGGCGTGCTGGTGGCGGTCCGGGTCTACCGGCGCCGCCACCCGCGGGTGGCCTGACTCAGGCGCCGGCGACCGGCGGGGCGGTCGGGTCCTCGCCCTCGCCGCCCTGCTCGCGCGCGACCCACTCCTCGATCGCGTTGATGTCGTCCTTGCTGCGCGTCACCACGGCGAGCAGGTCGTTCATCGTCGCGACCTCCTCGACCTGCTCCTTGATGAACCACTGCATGAACTGCTCGGAGGCGAAGTCGCACTCCTCGCGCGCGATGCGCAGCAGGCCGTAGATCTGCTCGGTGACCCGCTTCTCCTGCTCCAGCGCCAGGGCGATCGGTGCGACGACGTCCTCGAACGACGAGACCGGCGCCTCCACACCGGGGATGGCGACCTCGGCGTCGGTGTCGAGCAGGTACTTGACCATCATCATCGCGTGCTCGCGCTCCTCGAGCGCCTGCGCGTAGAAGAAGCCCGCCATCTGCGGCATGGTCAGGGAGTCGTAGTAGACGGCGCACGCGAGGTACTGGTTGTGCGCGGCGAACTCGTTGCCGATCTGGACGTTGAGCTGGTCGGCGAAGCGGGTGGCGGCCATGGCCGTCACCCTATCGAGGCGGGTGCGGCGGCCCGCAGTGGGACCGCACGCGGTCAGGCAGCCTTCTGCAGCTGCTTCTTGGTCACCTTCTTGCCGCTGGTCGTGACCAGGACCCGGCGCTTGACGGTGAAGCCCTCCGGCAGCGTGCCCTCCTTGAGCATCCGCAGCGGGCAGCGCTTGCACCTCTCCTTCGAGACGCAGCACTCGATCTTGGGCAGCCTGGCCTTCGACGCGGCCTTCGCCGACGTGCCCTTGGCGTACTTGTCCCTGGCGGGCTTGTCCTTGGCGGGCTTGACCTTGCCGGGCTTGTCCTTGGCGGGCTTGACCTTGCCGGGCTTGTCCTTGGCGGGCTTGACCTTCGCGGGCTTGACCTTCGCCGGCGTGGCCCCGCGCAGGTCAGTCTCGGAGAGACTCGCCCCGGCGAGCTTCTTCTTCGACTTCTTCCCGGCCTTCGCGGCGGACTTCTTGCCCACGGGTACGAGGGTAGGCGATCAGGCAAGGCGCGCCTAACCAATGTGACGCCCACCACGGGAAGGCTGCCGCCGGTGCGGTCGCTAGGGTGCGGTGCGTGATCGAGATCTGGCTGAACCCCGCCTGCTCCAAGTGCCGCACCGCGCAGACCGAGCTCGACGCGGCCGGCGTCGAGTACACGGTGCGCCGCTACCTCGAGGAGCCGCCGACGGTGGCCGAGCTCGAGGACGTGCTCGGCCGGCTCGGCCTGGAGCCGTGGGACATCACCCGGACCGCCGACGCGCGCAAGCTCGAGGTGACGCTGCCGGCGAAGGACCCCGCCCAGCGAGCGGCCTGGCTGCAGGTGCTCGCCGACCACCCGCGCCTGGTCCAGCGCCCGATCATCACCGCCTCGGACGGCACCACGGTGGTCGGCCGCGACCCGGAGTCGGTGGCCCGGGTCATCGAGGCGGGCTGAGACGCCGACGGCCGCCGCGGGAGGTCCCGGGGCGGCCGTCGTACGTCGCGGTCAGGCGGTCGGTCCAGTCCGTCGGTCCAGTCCGTCGGTCCAGTCCGTCGGTCCAGGCCCTCAGGCCAGGCCGTTGGCCTTGCGGATCACCTGGACGATGCCGCCCATGATCTCGGTGAGGCCGAAGTCCTTCGGGGTGTAGACCGCGGCGACGCCGAGGTCCACCAGCGCGCGGCCGTCGGACTCCGGGATGATCCCGCCGACGATCACCGGGACGTCGTCCATGCCGGCCGCCTTGAGGCCGTCGAGGACGGCGGGCACCAGCTCCATGTGCGAGCCGGAGAGGATCGACAGGCCGACGCAGTGCACGTCCTCGGCCACCGCGGCCGCGACGATCTGCTCCGGGGTGAGCCGGATGCCCTGGTAGATCACCTCGAAGCCGGCGTCGCGGGCCCGCACGGCGACCTGCTCGGCACCGTTGGAGTGGCCGTCGAGGCCGGGCTTGCCGACGAGAAGGCGCAGGCGGCCGCCGAGCTCGTCCCCGGTCTTCTGCACCGCCTCGCGCACCGCGGTCAGCTCGGCGCCGGCCTCCGCGACACCGACGGCGCCGGAGACGCCGGTCGGGGCGCGGAACTCGCCGAAGACCTCGCGCAGGGTGCCGGCCCACTCCCCCGTGGTTGCGCCCGCACGGGCGGCCGCGAGGGTCGCGGCCACGAGGTTGGTGCCGCTCTTGGCGTCCTCGGCCAGCCTGGCCAGCGCTGCGTCCACCTCGGCCTGGTCGCGCTGCGCCTTCCACGCCTCGACCGAGGCGAGGGCCGCCTTCTCGGCCTCCGGGTCCGCGACCATGATCGCGCCGTCGAGGTCGGCGGTGAGCGGGCTGGGCTCGGTGGTGTCGAACTTGTTGACGCCGACGATGACCTCGTCGCCGGCCTCGATCGCTGCGCGGCGGCGGGCGTGCGAGGAGACCAGCTCCTGCTTCATGTAGCCGGAGTCGACGGCGGCGATGGCCCCACCCATGGCCTGGACCCGGTCGATCTCCGCCTTCGCGCCGGCGACCAGCTCGTCGACCTTCGCCTGGATGACCGGCGAGCCGTCGAAGATGTCGTCGTACTCGAGCAGGTCGGACTCGAAGGCCAGCACCTGCTGCAGGCGCAGCGACCACTGCTGGTCCCACGGCCGCGGCAGGCCGAGTGCCTCGTTCCACGCCGGCAGCTGCACCGCGCGGGCCCGGGCGTTCTTCGACAGCGTGACCGCGAGCATCTCCAGCACGATGCGCTGGACGTTGTTCTCCGGCTGGGCCTCGGTCAGGCCGAGGCTGTTGACCTGCACGCCGTAGCGGAAGCGGCGCATCTTCGGGTCCTTGACGCCGTAGCGCTCACGGGTGATCTCGTCCCACAGCTCGACGAAGGCGCGCATCTTGCACATCTCCTCGACGAAGCGGACGCCCGCGTTGACGAAGAAGGAGATCCGGCCGACGACCTTCTCGAAGTCCTCCTCCGAGACCTGGCCGGAGTCCTTGACCTGGTCGAGGACCGCGATCGCCGTGCACATCGCGTAGGCGATCTCCTGCACCGGCGTCGCGCCGGCCTCCTGCAGGTGGTAGCTGCAGATGTTGATCGGGTTCCACTTCGGGATCTCGTGGACCGTGTAGGCGATCATGTCGGCGATCAGCCGCAGGGAGTGCTCCGGCGGGAACACGTAGGTCCCGCGCGAGAGGTACTCCTTGATGATGTCGTTCTGCGTCGTGCCGGCCAGCTGGTGGGCGACCTCCGACGGCGACAGGTCGGGGTTCTGCTCCTCCGCCACGACCTGGTAGAGCGCGAGCAGCCACATGGCCGTCGCGTTGATCGTCATCGAGGTGTTCATCTCGGTGAGCGGGATCTGGTCGAAGAGCTTCCGCATCTCGCCCAGGTGCGGCACCGGTACGCCGACCTTGCCGACCTCGCCGCGCGAGAGCGGGCTGTCCGGGTCGTAGCCCGTCTGCGTCGGCAGGTCGAAGGCCACCGACAGGCCGGTCTGGCCCTTGGCCAGGTTGGTGCGGTAGAGCGCGTTGGACGCCTCGGCGGTGGAGTGCCCGGCGTAGGTGCGCATCACCCAGGGGCGGTCCTTGGGGCGCGAGGCCTTCTCGGGCGTGGCGTCGGCGTCAGGCGTGGTGCTCATAGAGCGAAGACTAGGCCGATTGCTACCAGTTGGTAACGCCCGTTCGCTGTGTGGTTCTGCACAGCATCCGGTCCGGAACCGGCAGGTATGGATCCCGCTCAGGCGGGGATCGGCAGGCGCTCGAGCTCGAAGAGCCGGGCCAGGTGGGTGAGGTGCAGCATCCGCCGCACGGCCGGACCGCCGCCGCGGAGCACGATCACGCCACCGCGCAGGCGCACCCGGCGGCTGGCCGCTGCCAGGACCTTGAGCGCGGTCTCGTCGATGCTGGTGACGTCGTCGAGGTCGACCAGCACGCGGCCGTCGCCGGCGGAGCCGTGCTCGTCGAGGTGCCGGTAGAGCGCCGAGCGGAGCTCCGCCGTGCTGCGGACGTCGAGCTCGCCGCCCAGCACGAGGACGGCAGACGTGGTGCCCAGGTCGGTCCTGATCGTCGCGCCCATCCGTGCCTCCCGAGTCGTTGCGGGCCATCCGTCCGTGCCCTCTTACCCACCTTGACGCTCGGGTACCCCATTCGGTTGCACCGAGCCCCGGAAATTTTTCGCGCGTGTCGCCAGTAGGCTCGCGCCCATGGTCAACCTCACCCGCATCTACACCCGGACCGGCGACGCGGGCGAGACCCGCCTGGGCGACATGAGCGTGACCACGAAGACCGACCTCCGGCTCCTCGCCTACGCCGACGTGGACGAGGCGAACGCCCACCTCGGCGTCGCGATCGCGACCGGGGAGCTCGAGGACGACGTGGTCGCCGTGCTCACCCACGTCCAGAACGACCTGTTCGACGTCGGCGCCGACCTGTGCACCCCGGTCGTGCCCGACCCGGAGTACCCGCCGCTGCGCATCGAGAAGGACTACGTCGACCGCCTCGAGGGCTGGTGCGACCACTACAACGACCACCTCGAGAAGCTGCGCTCGTTCATCCTCAACGGCGGCACCCCGGCCGCTGCGCACCTGCACGTCGCCCGGACCGTGGTCCGCCGCGCGGAGCGGGGCGCCTGGGCGGCGTACGAGGTGCACGGCGAGACGATGAACAAGCTCGCGATCACCTACCTCAACCGGCTCTCCGACCTGGTCTTCATCCTCGCCCGCTACGCGAACCGCGAGCGCGGCGACGTGCTGTGGGTGCCGGGCGGCGAGCGCGCGAAGGGCTGAGCCGCTGCCAGCCTGTCGCCCCCTGCCGCCGCCGGTCGCCCCGCCGTAAACCGGTTGTCCGCCCTCCCGCCCGCAGGTGAGGCTGGGACCGATGGACGTCACCTTCACGAAGCTGCGCGGTCGCTACGAGGTCCGGGTCGACCGGACGGTCGGGCCTGCCCTCGCGCCCCGCAACGGGCCGGGCTGGCACGACGCGGTGCCCCACGACGTCGCCCATCTCATCTCCGAGTCCGAGGCCGGGCTGCGCGGCGCGGTGTTCGGCCGGCTGGCCGCCGCGGACGGTGACGACGGGATGTTCTGGCCGGCGGACCCGGCCGCGCGGAGGAAGTCGCTGCGGAACCGGCGGGCGCCGACCCCCGAGGAGTCCGCGGACATGGAGCTCTCCGAGCGGCTGGCGTCGCTGACCGTCGCGTTCTGGGAGGTCGCCCGTGGCCGGCGCACGCCGGACCCGGCGTGGCCCGGCAGCATCGAGGACAGCGGGGTCGACCGGGACCTGCTGGACCGCATCTTCGCGCGGTACGACGAGTTCGCGGCCCGCTGGGAGGCCCTGCCCGCCGGTGGGTCGGTCACCATCCCGTGGCCCTTCCCCGAGGGCTCCGGGCGGCGGCGGCGCCGCTGACCCGACCGGGTGTGGATGGATGCGGGGGACGTCGGACCTCCGTGCCAGCATGGAGGGATCGTGAACGTCCTCGCCGAGCTCACCGACGCCTTCCTGGCCCGTCACTTCGACCCCGGGACGCTCGAGCGCGCCCGCGAGGTGGTCGAGCGCGGAGCCGTGCGCCGCCCGGAGATCGGGATGCTGTCCGCGGCGTCGGTCACCGCGACCGCTGAGGTGCAGGGCACCCGCGAGGCGCCCTACCAGGTCCAGCTGCACGCGGAGGCACCGAAGGACGACTACGAGGGCTGGCTGTTCACCGTCTGCTCGTGCCCCGTGCGCTCGGTGTGCAAGCACGGAGCCGCGCTCGCGCTGACCCTGCGCCAGTCCTTCACCCCGACCCCCGCGCCCTCCCCCGCGGCGTCGACGTGGCGGCGCACCCTCGAACGGGTCGTCACCGAGCTGGACCGGCAGCGCCGCGAGCCGGTCGACGAGCTACCCCTCGCGCTGGAGGTCAGCCTGCAGGAGCCGCGGCGCGGCTACACCGGCGTCGGGGCGACGCTGCACGTGCGGCCGCTGCGCCGCGGCCGCAACAAGCCCTGGGTCAAGACCGGCGCCGACTGGGCCGACGTCGCGGCGTCCGGGCTGACCGGCGGCTTCCCCCGGGCGCAGGCCGAGGCGGTCACCGCCCTGCACAACCTCTGGCTGGCCCACCGGCCCTACTACTACGCCGGCGCGGCCCCGTCGCTGGAGGAGTTCGGCGACCAGGTGGTGCACGCGCTGCGCACCGCCCGCGACGCCGGGGTCACCCTGCTCGGCACCGGCGGCATCCACGTCGTCGAGGTCGCGGACGACCCGGCCGAGGTGGTCGTCCGGCTCACCGACGCGGCGAACGGCGGCGGCACCGACGTGCAGGCCGTGGTGGCGCTCGGTGAGCAGTCCTGGCGTGGCGACGCCGTCGTCCCCATCGGCAACCCGGCCACCACCGTCGGCCTGGTCGACGACGCCGGCCGCCTGGTGCTGGCGACCCTCGCCTCCCCCATGCCGCTCTCGGTGCGTCACCTCGTGGACGGTCCGGGCCTCACCGTGCCCCCGGCCGAGGCAGAGGAGCTGCGCGCGGAGCTGCCGGTGCTGATGCGCCACCTGAGCGTGGTCAGCGAGACCCCGGCGATCGAGCTGCCCGAGCCGCTCACACCGACGCTGGTGCTGACCGTCACGTGGCACAGCGCGACGAAGGCGTCCCTGGACTGGACCTGGGAGTACGGCGAGGACGGCAGCTGCGCGGTCGGCAGCCGCAACCCCCTCGGCGGGGTGCGCGACCACGACGCCGAGCGCGCGATCGTCGCGCAGGTGCCGCCCGAGCTGCTGGGCACGACGACGGCCACCGACGGTGAGGCGCTGCTGCTCGCCATCCACGAGCTGCCGCACCTGCGCACCCTCGACGGGGTCCGCGTGGTCGAGCAGGAGCGCCCGGACTTCCGCGAGGTCGACGTCGCGCCGGAGATCAGCTTCGACGTGGTGGAGCCCGACCCCGACTCCCCCAGCACCGACTGGTTCGACCTCGCCGTCAGCGTCCGCGTCGACGGGGAGGCGATCCCGCTGCCCGACGTGCTGGCCGCACTCACCGTCGGCCTGGACTACCTCGTCCTGCCCAGCGGCACCTACGTCACCACCGACCGCCCGGAGTTCGACCGGTTGCGCGAGGTCGTCGCCGCGGCGGCCGAGCTGCACGAGCGCGAGGGCGAGCGGATCACCGTCGGCCGGCAGGACCTCGGCCTGTGGGCCCAGCTCGCCGAGACCGGCGTCGTCGACAGCCAGGTCGCGGCCTGGGTGCAGCGCGCCGAGGCCCTGCGCGACCTGACCGAGATCCCGCGGCCGGAGCCGCGGGGCCTGGTCACCGCGCTGCGCAGCTACCAGCGCGAGGGCTTCTGGTGGCTGGCCTTCCTGTGGCAGCACGGGCTCGGCGGGATCCTCGCCGACGACATGGGCCTCGGCAAGACCCTGCAGGTGCTGGCGCTGGTGGCGCACGCGCGCGCCGAGCGGCCGGACGAGGGCCCCTTCCTCGTCGTCGCGCCGACCAGCGTCGTCACCGCCTGGGCCGACGAGGCCGCGCGCCACGCGCCCGACCTGCGGGTCGGGGTCGCGGGGCGCCGCGACGACGACGTGGCCGCCCTCGCCGCCGACAACGACGTCGTGGTGACGACCTACACCCTGCTGCGGCTGGCCCAGGCGGAGTACGCCGCGGTCGGCTGGGCCGGCGTCGTGCTGGACGAGGCGCAGCAGGTGAAGAACCACCAGAGCAAGACCTACACCGCCGTGCGTACCCTCGACGCGCCCTTCCGCCTCGCGGTGACCGGCACGCCGTTCGAGAACCGGCTGATGGAGCTGTGGTCGTTGCTGTCGGTGACCGTGCCCGGCCTCTACCCGTGGCCGCGCCGGTTCAACGAGCGCGTCGTGCGCCCGATCGAGCGCGACGGCGACCAGGTGGCGCTGGAGCGGTTCCGCGCCCGGGTGCGTCCCTTCCTGCTGCGCCGCACCAAGGAGCTCGTCGCCGACGACCTCCCGCCGAAGCAGGAGCAGGTCCTCGCCGTCGACCTGTCACCGAAGCACCGCAAGATCTACGACACCCACCTGGCCCGGGAGCGGCAGCGGATCCTCGGCCTCGTCGAGGACTTCGACCGCAACCGGGTCGCCATCTTCAGTGCGCTGACCACGCTGCGCCAGCTCGCCCTCGACCCCGCACTGGTCGACCCCGACCACGACCGGGTCGGTTCGGCGAAGCTCGACGTCCTGGTCGACCACCTGCTGGAGATCACCGCCGAGGGCCACCGGGCCCTGGTGTTCAGCCAGTTCACCTCGTTCCTCGCCCGGGTGCGCTCCCGCCTCGGCGAGGCCGGCATCGCCACGACCTACCTCGACGGCTCCACCCGCGACCGGGCCGGTGTGATCGACGAGTTCCGCTCGGGCGAGGTGCCGGTGTTCCTGATCTCCCTCAAGGCCGGCGGCACCGGGCTCACCCTCACCGAGGCCGACTACGTGTTCGTCCTCGACCCGTGGTGGAACCCCGCCGCCGAGGCGCAGGCCGTCGACCGGGCGCACCGGATCGGCCAGACGCAGCACGTCCACGTCTACCGCCTCGTCGCGAGCGACACCATCGAGGAGAAGGTGATGGAGCTCAAGGCGCGCAAGGCCGAGCTGTTCAGCCAGGTGATCGACGGCGACGGCGCGATGAGCACCTCGATCGGCGCCGAGGACATCCGGGGCCTGTTCGAGGACTGAGCGGCTTCAGCCGGACCGCGCGACCTCCGGGTTGCGGATCGTCAGCCACGAGAACGGCCCGCTCGCCGCGAGCAGGCCGGCGCAGCACAGCATCGCGTCGCGATAGCCCTCGGTGAACGCCGACGGCACCTGGTAGTCCTCGCCGGACAGCCCGACGAGCAGCGGCAGTGCTGCGACGGCGAGCAGCGAACCGGCCCGCGCGATCGCGTTGTTGACACCCGAGGCCACCCCGGCGTGGTGGGCCGGGGCTGCGTCGAGGACGGTCGCGGTCAGCGGCGCGACCATCGTGGCGAGCCCGAGACCGAAGACGGTGAGCGGCAGCGCGACGTCGAGCCAGTAGTGGACGTCGTCGTCCACCCGGGCCAGCAGCAGGCTGCCGGTGCCGCACAGCAGCGGGCCGCCCGTCATCGGGGCACGGGGTCCGACCCGGGCACCGAGCGCACCACCCCGCCCGGCGAGCAGGACCATCACGACCGTGATCGGCAGCGTGGCGAGCCCGGCCCGCAGGGCGTCGTACCCAGCAACGGTCTGCAGCTGCAGCACGAGGAAGAACAGGATGCCGCCGAGCGCGGCGTAGGTCAGCAACGTCATCACGTTCGCGGCCGAGAACTGCCGGGAGCCGAAGAGCGAGAGAGGCAGCATGGGGTGGGCGCTGCGACGTTCGGCCGCGACGAACGCACCGCCGGCCAGCAGGCCCACCGCCAGCGCCACGGCCGCGCCGGTCGGCGTGGTGCTCCACTGGATGAGGGCGTAGGTGATGCCCCCGAGGCCGAGGGCACCGAGGACGGCGCCCGCCGTGTCGAAGCCGGTCACCGCGTCGGGGTCGCGGGTCTCTGGTGCCGCGCGCACCGCGAGCAGCGCCAACGCCGCGACGGGCAGGTTGATGAGGAAGACCCAGCGCCAGCTCGCGACGTCGACGAGCCAGCCGCCCACGAAGGGCCCGACGGCGGCGGCGACGCTGCCGAGCCCGGTCCAGGTGCCGATGGCGCGGGCCCGGTCGGCCGGCGCGAAGGCTCCCTGGATCATTGCGAGGCTGCCCGGCACCAGCAGCGCCGCGGCGACGCCCTGGGCGATCCGGGCGACGACGAGGAACGAGGCGCCCGGCGCCAGCCCGCAGGCCGCCGAGGTGAGGGCGAAGCCGGTGACACCGAGCACGAAGACCCGGCGCCGGCCGAACCGGTCGCCGAGCGAGCCGCCGAGCAGGGTCAGGGCGGCGAGCGTCAGCAGGTACCCGTTGGCGACCCACTGGAGGTCACCGAGGCTGGCGTCGAGGTCCTCCCCGACCTGGCGCAGCGCGACGTTGACGACGGTGCTGTCGAGCAGCGCCATCGCGCTGCCGAGGGTGGCCGCAGCGAGGACCGCCCGGCCGGCGGGCGAGGCGAGGGCGACCTCCGCCGAGGGCGTTGCCACCCCCGACGCCCTAGGGGTTGCCCTTGGCGCGGTTCCAGTCGGTGCCCGGGGGCATCGCCTCGAGCCAGGCCTGGAAGCCGGTCAACGAGGACACGCTCATCGCCAGCTCGACCAGGCCCGAGGGGGACTGGCACTGGATGACCAGGTGGTCGGGGTAGAGCGAGGCCTGCTCGGCGCCGAGCGGCGCCCGGCGACCGTCGTACGCCAGCTCCTCGCGGCTCCACGACTTCTTGGGTCGCGGCGAGAGCGAGAAGACGCGGAACCACTCCAGCGTCTCACCCGAGTAGCGGCCCAGGCCCAGCACCCAGCCCCGCTCGGGACGGTCGGTGCGGCACCGGTGGCTCAGCTCGAAGGTGCCTCCGTGCCGGGACAGCAGACGGCGCCGGACGATGAGTCCGGCGCCGTACAGCACACACAGCAGCAGGAGGGCGCCACAGACGTCGAGCAGCCACTCCCACCATGCCATCCGTGCTAGCTGACCTTCTCTGCCGCGCGGATGCGCGCCTCGGCGTGCCGGACGCGCTGCTCCGCCTCGTCATTGGAGTCGAGGAGGCGGCGGGCCTCCTCGAGGTCCACGCGAGCCTGGTCCACCTCGATGTCCTCGGCACGCTCGACGCGCTCCGCCAGGATCGAGACCCGGTCGTTGGCCACCGACAGGAAGCCGCCGTCCACGGCCGCGACCACGAGCTGGTTCGTGTCCGCGACCTGGATCTCGATCACCGACGGCGACAGCAGCGAGAGGGTCGGCGCGTGCCCACGCAGCACGCCGATGTCACCCTCGAGCGTGCGCGCGATGATCATCGCTGCCTCGCCGGACCACACGGTCCGGTCGGCGGCGACGAGCTCGACGTGCAGGTGCTCGACTGCGGTCTCAGCCATGATCAGAGGCTCTTCTGGATCTCGGCCCAGTTGCGCTCGACGTCGTCGAGGCCGCCGCACATGAAGAACGCCTGCTCGGCCACGTGGTCGTACTCACCGTCGGCGATCTTGTTGAACGCCTCGATGGTGTCGGCCACGGGGACGGTCGAGCCCTCGATGCCGGTGAACTGCTTGGCGACGTAGGTGTTCTGCGACAGGAACCGCTGGATACGACGCGCACGGGACACGATGATCTTGTCCTCCTCGGAGAGCTCGTCGACACCGAGGATCGCGATGATGTCCTGGAGCTCCTTGTTGCGCTGCAGGATCTGCTTGACGCGGATCGCGCAGTCGTAGTGCGCCTGACCGATGTACTGCGGGTCGAGGATCCGCGAGGTCGAGGTCAGCGGGTCCACGGCCGGGTAGATACCGAGCGAGGCGATCTCGCGCGAGAGCTCGGTCGTCGCGTCGAGGTGCGCGAACGTGGTGGCCGGGGCCGGGTCGGTGTAGTCGTCCGCGGGGACGTAGATCGCCTGCATCGAGGTGATCGAGCGACCACGGGTCGAGGTGATGCGCTCCTGGAGCACACCCATCTCGTCGGCCAGGTTCGGCTGGTAGCCCACGGCGGAGGGCATGCGGCCGAGCAGGGTCGACACCTCGGAACCGGCCTGGGTGAACCGGAAGATGTTGTCGATGAACAGCAGCACGTCCTGGTTCTGGACGTCGCGGAAGTACTCCGCCATCGTCAGCGCGGACAGCGCGACGCGCAGACGCGTGCCCGGCGGCTCGTCCATCTGGCCGAAGACCAGGGCGACCTTGTCGAAGACGCCCGCGTCCTTCATCTCCTCGATGAGGTCGTTGCCCTCACGGGTGCGCTCGCCGACGCCGGCGAACACCGACACACCACCGTGGTTCTTGGCGACGCGCGCGATCATCTCCTGGATGAGCACGGTCTTGCCGACGCCGGCGCCACCGAACAGGCCGATCTTTCCACCGGTCACGTACGGCGTGAGCAGGTCGATGACCTTGATGCCGGTCTCGAACATCTGGGTCTTCGACTCGAGCTGGTCGAAGGCCGGAGCCTTGCGGTGGATGCCCCAGCGCTCGTTGACCTCGACCCGCTCGCCCTCCTCGAGGTTGAGGAAGTCGCCGGTGGCGTTGAAGACCTTGCCGAGGGTCACGTCGCCGACGGGGACCGTGATCGGGCCGCCGGTGTCGGTGACGCTCTGGCCGCGGACCAGGCCGTCGGTCGGCTTCAGCGAGATGGCGCGGACCATGCCGTCACCGATGTGCTGGGCGACCTCGAGGGGCAGCGTGGTGGTCTCGTCGCCGAGGGTGATGTCGGCCTCGAGCTTGTTGTAGATCTCGGGCATCGAGTCGGTCGGGAACTCGATGTCGACGACCGGGCCGATGACCCGTGCGATCCGACCCACCGAGGCCGCACCGCTGGCGGTGGTCTCTTCAACCGTTGCAGTCATGTCTTACTCCGTTTGGTGTTGTCTCTGGTGGGGTCAGTCGTTCGCGGCCTGGGCGTCGGCGAGGGCGTTCACGCCGCCGACGATCTCGCTGATCTCCTGGGTGATGCCCGCCTGGCGCGCCTGGTTGGCGATCCGGGTGAGCTTCTTGATCAGCTCCTCGGCGTTGTCCGTGGCGGACTTCATCGCCTTCTGGCGGGCCGCGAGCTCGGAGGCCGCGGCCTGCAGGAGGCAGTAGAAGATCCGGCTCTGGACGTACTGCGGAAGCAGGCCGTCGAGGACCTCGGCGGCCGACGGCTCGAACTCGTAGAGCGGCAGCAGCTCGGACTCGTCCGGAGCCTCCTCGCCCTCCACGACCTCGAGGGGCAGCAGCCGGATCGCGGTCGGCTCCTGGGTGAGCATCGAGCGGAAGCGGGTGTAGACGACGTGGACCTCGTCCACGTCACCGTCCTCGCCCTGCTCCTTCAGGAACGCCTCGATCAGGGCCGCGCCGATCTCGGCGGCCTTGTCGTAGGTCGGCTGGTCGGAGAAGCCGGTCCATGCCTTGACGAACGGGCGGTTGCGGAACCGGAAGTACGCCTCCGCCTTGCGACCGGCCAGGTAGAAGTCGATCTCCTTGCCCTCGGCACGAAGCCGCTCGGCGAGGCGCTCGGTCTCCTTGATGACGCTCGAGGAGTAGGCACCCGCCAGGCCGCGGTCGCTGGTGATGACCAGGACCGCTGCCTTCTTCGGGTTCTCCTCCTCCCGCGTCAGCGGGTGGTCGACGTTGGAGAACGTCGCCACCGCTGACACGGCGCGCGTCAGCTCCCGGGCGTACGGCGCTGCCGCCTGTGCCCGCTGCTGCGCCTTGATGATCCGGGACGCAGCGATGAGCTCCATGGCGCGCGTGATCTTCTTCATCGACTCCGTCGACTTGATCCGCGCGCGGTACTCACGCAGCGATACGGCCATGCTCAGGCTCGCTTCTGCTTGACGATCTGCTCCTGCTCGAGCTCGTCGTCGGCGAGCGCCTCGGCCTCGGGCTCGTGCCCGACCTTGATGCTGCCCCCGTCGGAGGTCTCGAACTGGTTCAGGAAGGAGTCATACGCCGCCGCGAGGTCGTCCTCGACCTCGAACTTCTGCGACTCACGGATCTGCGCGAGCAGGCCGTCGTGGGAACGACGCAGGTAGTCGAGGAACTCGCCCTCGAAGCGGAGGACGTCGTTGGTGTCGACCGCGTCCAGGCGACCCGAGGTGCCGAGCCACAGCGAGACGGTCATCTCCTCGAGCGGGTACGGCGAGTACGCCGGCTGCTTGAGCAGCGCCATCAGCCGCTGGCCGCGGGCCAGCTGCTGCTTCGACGCGGCGTCGAGGTCCGAGGCGAACATCGCGAAGGCCTCCATGGCGCGGTACTGCGCCAGGTCGACCTTGAGCGAGCCGGTGACGGCCTTCATCGCCTTCGTCATCGCGGCACCACCCACGCGGGAGACCGAGATACCGACGTCGATGGCCGGGCGCTGGTTGGCCGCGAACAGGTCCGACTGCAGGAAGATCTGGCCGTCGGTGATCGAGATGACGTTGGTCGGGATGAACGCCGAGACGTCGTTGGCCTTGGTCTCGATGATCGGCAGGCCGGTCATCGAGCCCGCGCCGAGCGAGTCGGAGAGCTTCGCGCAACGCTCCAGCAGGCGGGAGTGCAGGTAGAAGACGTCACCGGGGTACGCCTCGCGGCCCGGCGGACGACGCAGCAGCAGCGACACGGCACGGTAGGCCTCGGCCTGCTTGGTCAGGTCGTCGAACACGATGAGGACGTGCTTGCCGTCGTACATCCAGTGCTGGCCGATGGCCGAGCCGGTGTACGGCGCGAGGTACTTGAAGCCCGCGCTGTCGGACGCCGGGGCGGCGACGATCGTGGTGTACTCGAGCGCGCCGGCCTCCTCGAGCGCGCCACGCACGGAGGCGATGGTCGAGCCCTTCTGGCCGATGGCGACGTAGATGCAGCGGACCTGCTTGGTCGGGTCGCCCGACTCCCAGTTCTGCTTCTGGTTGATGATCGTGTCGATGGCGACCGTGGTCTTGCCGGTCGCGCGGTCGCCGATGATCAGCTGGCGCTGGCCACGGCCGATCGGGGTCATCGAGTCGATGGCCTTGATGCCGGTCGCGAGCGGCTCGTGGACCGACTTGCGCATCATGACGCCCGGAGCCTGCAGCTCCAGGGCGCGGCGACCCTCGGTGGCGATGTCGCCGAGGCCGTCGATCGGGCGGCCGAGCGGGTCGACCACGCGGCCGAGGTAGCCCTCGCCCACGGGGACCGAGAGGATCTCGCCGGTCCGGCGGACCGTCTGGCCCTCCTCGATCTTGTCGAAGTCACCGAGGATGACGACACCGATCTCGCGGTCCTCGAGGTTCAGCGCGAGGCCGAGCGTGCCGTCCTCGAACTCGAGGAGCTCGTTGGCCATGGCCGAGGGGAGGCCCGACACGCGGGCGATGCCGTCAGCGGCGGAGGCGACGGTGCCGACCTCCTCCTTGCTCGCGGCAGCGGGCTGGAAGTCCGCGACGTACTTGGCGAGGGCGTCGCGGATCTCGTCCGGGCGGATGGAGAGTTCCGTCATCTCTGGTGCCTTCTCTCTTCTCTACAGCTGTGAAGTCGTGGGTGTGGTGCGGCGTCAGCCGGCGATCTTGCGGCGCGCGTCGTCGAGCCGGGCGGCGACGGTGCCGTCGATGACATCGTCGCCGATCTCCACACGGAGGCCACCGAGGACCTCCGGGTCGATGACGACGTTGAGGTGGACCGGCCGGCCGTACTGCCGCGTGAGCGCGGCCTGGAGGCGCTGCTGGTCGGCGTCGGACAGCGCACGGGCGACGTGGACGGTGGCCACGCCCTCCCCCTGCACCTCGGCGGCGGTGCGCTCGTAGTCCTCGAGCGCGGCCACCACGGTCCGGTAGGAGCCGGAGAGCGCCTGTTTGGTCAGCTGCAGCGTCGCGGGCAGCACCTTGCCGGCGAGGATGCCCTCGAGGAGGGCCTCCTTGTCGGCGGCGGAGCGGACCGGGTCCGACAGCGCGTTGCGCAGGTCGCTGTTGGCGGTGACCAGCTGGCGGACGCCGAACAGCTCGTCGACCAGGGTGCCGCCCTGGATGCCGACGGAGCGTACGGCGGCCACGACGCCCAGCTGCTCGAGCGCGTCCGCGAGGTCACGGGTGCGCGTCCAGCGGCGACCGGCTGCCTCACGGAGCAGGCCGAGCGTCGCCGCGTCGACCTTGCCCGTGAACACGTCGCCGACCAGGCCCGCGCGGGCCTCGGCCGGGACCGACTGGTCGGTGACCACGCGGCGCAGCGCCGCCTCGGACCGGAAGGCACCAGCGACGGAGAACAGGTCGCCCGCCACCGTGGCGGCGGACGCCTCAGCCACCCCACCGACCAGGTCGGTGAGGGCGGCCACGGCGTCGGCGGAGGCCCCGCGGAAGGACACCATCACGCGTCCTTGCCGGCGTCGGAGGCGTTGGCCGTCTCCAGGTCGGCGAGGAACCGCTCGACGACGCGCGACTGGCGCGCCTCGTCCTCGAGCGACTCACCCACGATCCGGCCGGCGAGGCCGGTCGCGAGCGTGCCGACCTCGGCGCGGAGCGAGGTGACCGCCTGCTGGCGCTCGGCCTCGATCTGGGCCTTGCCGTGCTCGACGATGCGGGCAGCCTCGGCCTGGGCCTGCTCCCGCATCTCGGCCACGATCTGGGCACCCTGCTCACGAGCCTCCTCGCGGATGCGTGCAGCCTCGTGCCGCGCCTCGCTCAGCTGCTGCTCGAGCTCGGCCAGCTTGGCGTCGGCCTCGGCCTGCTTCGACTCAGCCGCAGCGATGCCGCCCTCGATCGCCGCCGAGCGCTCAGCGAACGTCTTCTCGAAGTTCGGGGCGACGAACTTCTTGATGGCGAAGAAGAGGATGCCGAACACAACGAGTGCGATCGCCACCTCCTCCCACAGCGGGACGAGCGGGTTGTGCTCTTCGCCCTCCGCTGCGGCGAGGATCACCAGTGATTTCATGGACCTGACCTATCTGGGTCGAGCTTGCTGACGGTGCTCAGCGATCGTCTTGCGACGATCGTCACTCAGTGCTGGAGCCGGTGAGGACGAACGCGAGGGCGATACCGATGATGGCGAGCGCCTCGGCGAGCGCGAAGCCGAGGATCGCGATCGACTGGAGGCGGCTCTGCGCCTCGGGCTGGCGGGCGACGCCGTTGATGTACGCGGCGAAGATGAGACCGATGCCGATACCCGGGCCGATGGCGGCCAGGCCGTAACCGATCATGTTGAGAGAGCCACCCATGGCTTCTTTCCTTTCGGGTTGTTTTCTCGTGCGAGAACTGTGGGGTTGTGGTTCGGGAACTGCTGGACTGCGCAGATCCGGTGGATCTGGTGGATCTGGTGGATCAGTGCTCGTCGGCGAGCGCGCCCTGGATGTACATCGCGTTCAGCAGGACGAAGACGTAGGCCTGCAGGAACTGGACCAGGATCTCGAGGAAGCTGACGAGGATCGCGAGCACCCAGGCGAGCGGGCCGGCGACGTAGCCGATGCCGCCGACGTGCTCGATGAGGTACAGACCACCGGTGGCGAAGAGCACCAGCAGGATGTGGCCGGCGAACATGTTGCAGAACAGTCGGAGGGCCAGCGTGACCGGGCGGACCAGGATGTTCGAGAAGAACTCCAGCGGCACCAGCAGCGGGTACATGAAGGGGCTGACACCCGACGGGACGCTCTGCAGCTTCAGGTAGCCGATGACGCCGTGCTTGGCCATGCCGACGCCGTTGTAGATCAGCCAGGACATCCCCGCCAGCGCGTAGGCCATGCCTGCGCGGCTGAAGGTCGGGAACTGGAAGAACGGGATGCTGGCGAAGAGGTTGTTCACCAGGATGAAGAAGAACAGCGCGACCAGGTAGGGCACGAACTTCTGGAAGTCGCGGCTGCCGATGATGTCGCGGGCGACGCTGTTGCGCACGAAGTTGTAGGCGCCCTCACCGGCGAACTGCATCCGGCCGGGGACGAGCTGGCGGGAGCGCGACGCGGCGTACAGCAGGCCGAAGACGACGATCGCGGCGATCACGAGCTGCAGCATCGGCTTCGTCACGCCGAACCCGGCGATCTCGAAGACCGGCGGCAGGTCGAAGATGCTCGGGCCGGGAGCGTGGAACGACTCCCCCTCGGCGGCGATGGTGGCACTGGCTGCGGTGATCACCAGGTCTCCTCTGCGTTCACTGCTCGTCTGTGGATTCGGGCTTCGGGCGTTCGGGCTGCTCGGAGGCAACCATGCGGAAGCGCCTCGTGGTCAGGTAGATCCCCAGCGCGGCACCCACGAGGATGCCGACCGCTACGAGGAACGTGGTGTCCAGCCAACGGTCCGCGAGCCAACCGAGGAAGCCGTAGAACACGACCCCGGCCACCAGGTAGCCGAACGCATGCCACGGATCGCCCTGGGGCTTCTCCTCGGGCTGACTCATTGCGCCCCGGACAATAGCAGTCGCCACGGGTCATCGCGCACCGCCCTCGGACGGGGTGGACGGCCGGGTCTCGAAGGCCGGGATCCGGGCCGTCGTCGCCAGCACGATCTGCACGCCCATCCACACGAACGCGCCGAGGATGATCGCTCCCCCGACCCAGTTCCGGTCCAGCTCGTCGTCGAGCAGGCCGGAGGTGTTGAGCGCGACGAAGACCAGCGCCATGAGGGCCACCTGGAAGGTGTAGGTCACCATCGCGAAGAGCAGCGACGCCGAGGGCAGCAGGCGGGCGACCGCCTCCACGGCGAAGGAGCCGAAGGCGAAGACGCCGACCGCGATCAGTCCCCCGACGGCGGCGCCGGCCGCGGCCGGCCCGCCGGAGACGAGGGCCGCGACGCCGACCAGCACGACCGCGGACGCCGTGGCCGCGAGGGCCGCACGGGCCACCACGCGGTGGGTCCGGCTGTCGGTCGTCATCATCGGCGGCCGTTCTTCTCGAGGCGGTCGTCGGGCTGTGGGAGGGCTCCGTAACCGGGGCGACGGAACTTCGTGAAAGTTATCACAAGGTCTCGGGGGCGTCGGAATCGGGGGTGCTCCCCTGCGCCTCGGCGGGCTCGGGCAGCGGTGCGTCGGAGGTCTCCAGCGCCTGGTCGATGACCTGCTCGACAAGGGGGGTGTTGACCAGCGGCAGCGCGAAGGTCAGCGCCACCGTGAGCACGAACCCCGCGCCCAGCGCGCCCCACACCGCCGGACCGGTGAACAGGCTGGCCACGACGACGCTGAAGGCGATCAGCCCGGCCCACAGCCACATGATGATGACCGCGCGGCGGTGGGAGTGCCCGATCTCGAGCAGCCGGTGGTGGAGGTGCTGCTTGTCGGGGGCGAACGGCGAGCGCCCGGCCCGGGTCCGTCGTACGACGGCCAGGACCAGGTCGGCGAGCGGCACCAGCAGGATCAGGATCGGCAGCAGCACCGGCAGCAGGACCGGCAGCAGGCTGGCGCGGGTCCCGTCGGCGCCCTGGGTGAGGTCGCCCGGCGCGAACTGGGTGGTGATCGTGATCGCGGTCGCCGAGAGGACCAGGCCGATCAGCATCGAGCCGCTGTCGCCCATGAACAGCCGGGCCGGGTGGAAGTTGTGCACCAGGAAGCCCAGGCAGGCCCCGGCCAGCGCGGCCGAGAGCAGCGCACCCGTCGTCGCACGGGTGACGTCGTTGAGCACCGAGAGGGAGTAGCAGAAGAGGAAGAACGCGGCCGAGCTGATCCCGATGACGCCGGCGGCCAGCCCGTCGAGGCCGTCGATGAAGTTGACGGCGTTCACGGTGGCGACGACGGCGAAGGCGGTCAGCAGCGCCCCCTGCCCCGGGTCGAGCGAGAAGACCTCGCCCTGCGACTGGTAGAAGTAGCGGAACTGGATGCCGGAGTAGACGAGGATCCCGACGGCCAGCACCTGGCCGCCGAACTTGGTCAGCGCGTCGAGGTCGATGATGTCGTCGACCACGCCGACCGCGCAGACCAGCGTGCCGGCCAGCAGCACCGCGAGCGCGTCGTCGAAGACGAACGCACGCTCGCCGCCCAGGAAGGGCAGCCCCTTCGCGACGACGTAGGCCGCCCACAGGCCGCCGAGCATCGCCAGCCCGCCCAGGTAGGGGATCGGCTCGGCGTGCACGTCGCGGTCGCGCACCTTGGCGACCGCCCCGGTGCGCACGGCGATCTCCCGCGCGACGACCGTCAGCAGGTAGGTGACGACGGCCGCGACGAGGAAGACGACGAGGTACTCACGCATCGGACGGCTCGGTCGGCTCCGTCGGGTCGGTCTCCACCGTCAGCCCGAGGTCGACCAGGACCGCGTCGATGTCCTCGACCGGGATCGCCCCGGCGCGCAGCAGGCGCGGGCGCGGACCGGTCGCGTCGATGATGGTCGACGCCACGCCGCCCGGGGCCGGGCCACCGTCGACCACGACCGCGACGGCCTCGCCGAGCATCGCGACCGCCTCGTCGGCGTAGAGCGCCGCCGGCTGGCCGGAGATGTTGGCCGAGCTGACGGCCAGCGGGCCGGTGCGGTCGAGCAGGGCGCGGGCGACGTCGTGGTCGGGCATCCGGACCGCGACCGTGCCGCGGGTCTCCCCCAGGTCCCACTGCAGCGACGGCTGCTGGTGGCACACGATGGTCAGCGCGCCGGGCCAGAACTTCTCGACCAGCGGCGCGACGTACGGCGGCACCCGGGTCGCGAGCGCCTCGAGCGTCCCCTTCGTGCCGACCAGCACCGGCGGGGGCATCTCCCGCCCGCGGCCCTTGGCCCCGAGCAGGCGGGTCACGGCGGAGGGGTCGAACGCGTCGGCGCCGACGCCGTAGACGGTGTCGGTGGGCAGCACGACGAGGCGGCCCAGGCGCACGGCCTGGCCGGCGGCCTCCAGCGCCGCCTCGCGCTGCTCGTCGGTCTCGGTCGGGAACCGCTCGGCACTCACGACCCCCATCCTCGCATCCGTCCGCCCGCTCACCGGGGGCGGCGTGCCGTCACGAACCGCGGCCGGCCGGCGAGGTCGCGGTGGTCGCGGACCTCCTCCCAGCGCCCTCCCTCGCTGAACACCGCCGGGGCCGCCTCGCCCTGCACGTCGGCGTGCTCGACGCCGACCACTCCCCCGGGCCGCACCAGGTGCAGCCCGCGCACGGCGATGATCCGGATCGCGTCGAGCCCGTCGTCGCCGGAGAAGAGGGCGAGGTGCGGGTCGTGGTCGCGCGCCTCGACCGCGACCGACTCCCACGCCTCGAGCGGGACGTAGGGCGGGTTGCTGACCAGCACGTCCACCTCTCCCGCGAGCTCGTCGAAGGCGGTGGCCAGGTCGCCCAGGCGCAGGTCGACGCCGGTGCCGGCCAGGTTGCGCTCGGCCCACGCGTGCGCGGCCGGGTCGAGCTCGACGGCGTGCACCTGCGCCTGGGGCACCTCGTCGGCGATGCTGCGGGCGATCACGCCGGAGCCCGTGCACAGGTCGACGACCACCGGGGTGCGGCCGGCGGCCGCCACCTCCCGGGCCCGGTCGACCGCCCACCCGGCGAGCAGCTCGGTCTCGGGGCGCGGGACGAAGACGCCCGGTCCGACCTCGACCTCGACGTGGCGGAACCCGGCGGTGCCGGTCAGGTGCTGCAGCGGCTCCCGGGCCGCGCGCCGCGCGAGCAGCTCGTCGAAGCGCCGGCGGGCGTCGTCGTCGACCCTGTCGAGGAGGAACAGCGCCCCGCGGGTGGTGCCGAGAACGTGGGCGAGCAGCTCGGCGGCGTCGTGCTCGGGGCGCTCGGCGGCGGCCCGGACCAGCCGCCTGGCGTCGCTCATTCCTCGAGCGCCGCGAGCCGGGCGGCCATGTCGGCCTCGACGCAGGAGTCGAGGACCGGCTGGAGGTCGCCGTCGAGGACCTGGTCGAGGTTGTAGGACTTGTAGCCGGTGCGGTGGTCGGAGATCCGGTTCTCCGGGAAGTTGTAGGTGCGGATCCGCTCGGACCGGTCGACGGTGCGGACCTGGCTGCGCCGGGCGTCGCTGGCCTCGGCGTCGGCCGCGTCCTGCGCCGCCTGCAGCAGCCGGGCGCGCAGGATGCGCAGTGCCTGCTCCTTGTTCTGCAGCTGCGACTTCTCGTTCTGGCAGCTGACCACGATGCCGGTCGGCAGGTGCGTGATCCGCACCGCGGAGTCGGTGGTGTTGACGCTCTGTCCGCCGGGACCCGAGGAGCGGAAGACGTCGATGCGCAGGTCGTTGTCGTGGATCTCGACGTCGACCTGCTCGGCCTCCGGCATCACCAGCACGCCGGCGGCGCTGGTGTGGATCCGGCCCTGGGACTCGGTCACCGGAACCCGCTGGACCCGGTGCACGCCGCCCTCGAACTTGAGCAGCGCGTACGGCGCCTGGCCCGGCTCCGTCGTACCCGTCGCCTTGACCGCGACGGTCACCGACTTGTAGCCGCCGAGGTCGGACTCGGTGGCGTCGAGGACCTCGGTCTTCCAGCCGCGCCGCTCCGCGTAGCGGGTGTACATCCGCAGCAGGTCACCGGCGAACAGGGCGCTCTCCTCGCCGCCCTCGCCGGACTTCACCTCGAGCAGCGCGTCCTTGTCGTCAGCCGGGTCGCGGGGCACCAGGAGCCGGCGCAGCCGCTCGGCCGCCTCCTCCTGCTGGGCGAGCAGGCCCTCGACCTCCTCGGCGAACGCCGGGTCGTCGGCCCCGAGCTCGCGGGCCGCCTCGGCGTCCTCGCCGGCCTGCCGCCACTCGCGCCAGGTCGCGATGATCGCGTTCAGCTCGGCGTAGCGGCGGTTGAGGGTCCGGGCCAGCCGGGCGTCCGCGTGCGTCTCGGGCAGCGCGAGCCGGCCCTCCAGCTCGGCGTGCTCGGCGAGCATGCCCTCGACGGCTTCGAACAACGGGGGACTCCTCGGGGAGGTGGCTGTCGGGAGGTGCTGCGGTCGGAAATGACGAACGCCGGTCCACCCCCGCAGGGACGGACCGGCGCTCGGAGGCAGCTACTTCTTGGCAGCCTTGGCGTAGCGGGCCTCGAAGCGGGCGACGCGGCCGCCGGTGTCGAGGATCTTCTGCTTGCCGGTGTAGAACGGGTGGCACTGCGAGCACACGTCGGCGTGGATCGAGCCGGAGGTCGCGGTGCTGCGGGTCGTGAAGCTGTTGCCGCAGGTGCAGGTCACCTGGGTCACGACGTACTCGGGGTGGATGTCCTTCTTCATGGTGTCCTCTCAACGGGGGTCCGGGTCGCCTCGCGGGATACGGGCGTGAACCGGAGCCAACGGGAGATCCTACGGCGGGATCCCTCACCTCCCCAAACCGCGGGGCGGGCGGGGATGTTCCCCCGCGTCGGCCCGGTGCGCCCGACTGTGCCGGGCACAGCCCGCCACGAAGGCCCGGAGGTTTCGAGGCTCCTCGCYGGCGCTCGTCGCACCTCAACCACCGGGAGTCCGGCGAAGTACCCGAGGCTTGCCGCCAGGCGGGGGCTGGACCTACGCAAGGCAACCGCGCGCGCGGCAGCGCGGCGC
>NZ_VLJQ01000053.1:0-12474 GCF_007829375.1 Nocardioides sp. J9
CGAGCAGACCGGCACCTACGGCGCCGAGCTCACCCGCATCCTGCAGGCACAATCCCTGCAGGTCCTCGAGGTCGACCGCCCCGACGTGTGGACCCGCGCCCGCCACGGCAAGTCCGACCCCATCGACGCGACTGCGGCTGCCCAGGCAGCCCGGACCGGGCGCGCGGTCACGATCCCCAAGGACACCACCGGCATCATCGCCGCCATCGCCCGCCTGCACTCGGTACGCCGTTCCGCGGTCAAGGCCCGCGCCGCGGCACTGACCCAGATCAGCGCCGAAGCCATCACCACTCCCGCTGCGTTGCGTGACCGGCTCGGCACCACGAGCCGCCAGATCGCCACCACCGCGGCCCGGCTGCGCGCTGACCTGACCCGTCTTGATGACCCGGTCCAGGCGGCGAAGCACGGGTTGCGTCACCTGGCGCGCCGCATCGAGGCACTCGACGAGGAGATCGCCGAGCTCGACCGGGCACTCGACACGCTCGTGGCGAAGGCAGCACCACGGTTGCTGGCACGCCCCGGCGTGGGCACCGCCATCGCAGCACAGCTGTTGATCACCGCCGGGCAGAACATCGACCGGATCGGCACCGATGCGAAGTTCGCTCGGCTGGCCGGGATCGCCCCGATCCCTGCCTCGTCCGGCCAGACACACCGGATGCGGCTGCACCGAGGTGGGGACCGCGCCGCAAACAGTGCGATCCACCTCGTCGCGATCGGCCGRCTGCGCTACCACCAGCCAGCCATCGACTACCTCGCACGCCGCACCACCCAAGGCCTGTCGAAGAAAGACACCATCCGAGCCATGAAACGMCTCATCGCCCGCGAACTCTTCGGAGCCCTCAAAGCCGACCTACAAGCCCTTGACGCGATATAGGAACGTCCTCCGGGCCTTCGCGGCGGGCCGCGTGGCGAAGGTCACGCCCCGAAAAACACCGCAGCCCCGGGATCGCCCCGGGGCCGCGGTCCAGCAGGTCGACGTCAGTCGGCGGCGGGGGCCGGCTTGTCGGTCAGCTTGTGCGTCTCGTCGTGCACGTGAGCAGCGATCTCGCGGATCTTGTCACCGTGCTCGCGGGCGTGGTGCGCGCAGAAGAGAAGCTCTCCGCCCGTGATGAGCTCCACTCGGAGGTAGGCCTGGGCGCCACAACGGTCGCAGCGGTCCTCCGCGGTGAGCGGGGCGCTGGGAGCTACAGCAGTCGTCATCTCGGGCCTCTCTTTCGCCGGCTACAACACCCTCATCGGGTGACGTGTGGATCAACGTAGCGACCAGGACAAAGATTCCCGACCGGTTGTGGCTGATTCCACGTTCCCGATGCGTTCATCCCATCACCAAGTCCCCGTAGGATTCCTGATTTTCCACTACCCGAAACAAGGTTGTGATCCTCCGACCGGTCACTGTGACCTGATCTGGTCAGTCCCCTCGCCGATGTCCGTCATCGTCCACCCGGCCCGCACCGTGTGCCTGCACCGGCCTCCGGCGTGTCGCGGGTAGATTCAGGCTTGGTAGTACCCAGCCGCCGTGCGTGCAGCACCAGTTTTCCAGAAGGAGTCCGGTCATCGCCGACAACGCCTACAACGCAGCCCACCTCCTGGTCCTCGAGGGCCTCGAAGCCGTGCGGAAGCGTCCCGGGATGTACATCGGCTCCACCGACACCCGGGGCCTGATGCACTGCCTGTGGGAGATCATCGACAACGGCGTCGACGAGGCCCTGGGGGGCTTCGCGCACCGCGTCGAGGTCACCCTGCACGGCGACGGCTCGGTCGAGGTCCACGACGACGGCCGCGGCATCCCGACCGACAAGGAGCCCAAGACCGGGCTCACCGGCGTCGAGGTGGTGGCGACCAAGCTGCACGCCGGTGGCAAGTTCGGCGGCGGCTCGTACGTCGCGACCGGTGGTCTCCACGGCGTCGGCCTGTCGGTCGTCAACGCGCTGTCGAGCCGGATGGACATCGACGTCGACCGCTCGCCGGCCCGCCAGGGCATCAGCTTCCAGCGCGGCGTGCCGGGGGTCTTCGACGGCGAGGGACCCGACGCCCCGTTCACCCCGACCTCCGGGCTGTCCCGCAAGGGCGGGCGGGTCGCCAAGGGCAAGTCCGGCACCCGGATCCGGTTCTGGCCGGACCGCCAGATCTTCACCAAGGACGCCGGCTTCGTGCTCGACGGCCTGATCGGCCGCGCCCGCCAGACGTCGTTCATCGTGCCGGGCCTCGAGCTCGTCATCCGCGACCAGCGCGCTGCCGACGCCAGCGAGTGGGTCGAGGAGAAGTTCCGCCACGACGGCGGCATCGGCGAGTTCTGCGACTTCCTCTCCACCGGCGAGCCGGTCACCGACGTGCTGCGCCTGCAGGGCAGCGACACCTTCACCGAGACCGTCCCGCTGCTCGACGACAAGGGGCACATGACCCCGCAGGACGTCGAGCGCGAGCTGACCGTCGACGTCGCCGTCCGGTGGAACAACGGCTACGACACCGAGCTGCGCTCCTTCGTCAACGTGATCGCTACCCCCAAGGGCGGCACGCACGTCTCCGGCTTCGAGGCCGCGCTGACCAAGACGTTCAACGAGGCGATGCGGGCGTCGAAGGCGCTCCGGGTCAACGACGACGACGTGATCAAGGACGACATCCTGGAGGGGATGACGGCCATCGTCACGGTCCGCCTGGCCGAGCCGCAGTTCGAGGGGCAGACCAAGGAGATCCTCGGCACGCCGGCCGCGCGCACCGTCGTCCGCAAGGTCGTGGCCAAGGAGCTCAAGGCGTTCCTCACCTCGAGCAAGCGCGCCGAGAAGGCGCAGGCCAAGCTGCTCATGGAGAAGGTCGTCTCCGCCTCCAAGACCCGCATCGCGGCGCGCCAGCACAAGGAGACCCAGCGCCGGAAGAGCGCCCTCGAGTCGTCCACGCTGCCGGCGAAGCTCGCCGACTGCCGCGCGAACGACAACGAGCGCACGGAGCTGTTCATCGTCGAGGGTGACTCCGCGCTCGGCACGGCCAAGCTGGCCCGCAACGCCGAGTTCCAGGCGTTACTGCCCATCCGCGGCAAGATCCTCAACGTCCAGAAGGCGTCGGTCGGCGACATGCTGAAGAACGCCGAGTGCGCCTCGATCATCCAGGTCGTCGGCGCCGGCTCGGGCCGCACTTTCGACCTCGAGGCCCGCCGCTACGGCCGGATCATCTTCATGGCCGACGCCGACTCCGACGGCGCGCACATCCGCACGCTGCTCGCGACCCTGTTCTTCAAGTACATGCCCGACCTGATCATGGCCGGCCGGGTCTACTCCGCCGTGCCGCCCCTGCACCGGATCGAGATCTCGAACCCGAAGAAGGGCCAGGACAAGTACGTCTACACCTACTCCGACGACGAGCTGCAGCGGAAGCTGGCCGAGCTGAAGAAGAAGAACGTCAGGTGGAAGGACCCGGTCCAGCGCTACAAGGGCCTCGGTGAGATGGACGCCAATCAGCTGGCCGAGACGACGATGGACCCCCGTCGTCGCACCCTCCGCCGGCTGACGGTGGACGACGCCGAGCTCTCGGCCGAGGTCTTCGAGCTGCTCATGGGCAGCGACGTCGCGCCCCGCAAGGAGTTCATCGTGCAGGGCGCCTACGAGGTCGACATGGAGGCGCTCGACGCCTGAGGGCCGTCGCACCGGCGCGGACCGCGTAACTTTCCGTCCGATCGGTCGGTTTTCTCCCCGGACCCGTCACCGGACCCAGGGGAGAGCATGCCCGTACCGCCGCCGCAGCTGACCATCGCGTTCCCGCGCCGTGCTCGGGACGGGGCACCCCGGCGACGCTGGGTGGCGTGGGCCGCCGCCACCGCCCTGGTGGCCGGCCTGGGGGTCCCGGGGGCCGTGGCCCTGGCCGGCGGCGACGCGGACCAGCCGGCAGCCGACGGTGCTGCTGCGGCCGGAGGCCCGGCCGACGGTGCTGACAGGTCGGGGGCCGCGGGTGCGGCCGACGCAGCTGAGCGCGGCAGCGGCACGACGGCAGGCGCCGCGACCGGGGACGGTCCGGGCGGCTCCGGGAGCGCCTCCGGCGACGGCGCGGTGGCGGCCGGCGGCGGCCCCGGCTCGGGCGGGTCCGACATCGACCCCGCGGCGACCGCCTCGGAGCCGGTCTACGGCGTCTCCGTGCGCCGCAACCTCCCGATCACCATGGAGGACGGCGTCGTCCTGCGCGGCAACGTCTACAGCCCGACCGACCCGGCCACCGGCGAGCCCGCCGAAGGTCCGTTCCCGGTCGTGCTGATCGAGACGGCCTACGGCAAGGACCTGGCCGGGTACGCCGGCGGGTTCACCGCGCTGCTGGGCAACCCCGACTACTTCACGAAGCGCGGCTACATCGCCGCGATCGTCGACGTCCGCGGCACCGGCTCCTCGCAGGGCCAGTGGTCGTTCAACCACCCCCAGGAGGCCCGCGACAGCGTGCGGGTCGTGGAGTGGGCCGCCGCGCTGCCGCGCAGCAACGGCAAGGTGGGGATGACCGGGGCGTCGTACCTCGGCATCACGCAGCTCTTCGCCGCCGCCGAGGTCGGCCCCGACTCCCCGCTGAAGGCGATCTTCCCGATGATCGCCTCCAACAGCATCTTCCGCGACGCGGTCCTGCCCGGCGGCCTGCTCGACCTCGAGGGCGTCGCGGCCTACCTCTCGCTGACCGCGGCCACCAACACCCTCAACCCGCTCATCGCCGCCGACCCCGCCACGATCCTCTCGCCGCTGCTGGACCACGCCGCGGGCCTGCTCGACTTCCACGTCGGCGCCACCGCCGACGTGCTGCTGGGCGGGGCGAAGGCCGAGGACGGCGCGTACTGGCGGGCGCGAGGCCCCGAACGGGCCCTGTCGCGCATCGTCGAGAACGGCATCCCGGCCTACCTGGTCGGCGGCTTCGACGACATCTTCCAGGCCGGCGTCTTCCGCAATTACGTCGGCCTGCAGAACGCCGTGGCCGGTCGCGAGACCACGCTGGCGATGCAACCCGGCCAGCGGGTCTCCGGGCGCTACCAGGCGCTGGTCGGCCCGTGGTTCCACGCCACCATCGGCACCTCGCACGTCGATCTCGAGGCGCTCACCCTGACGTGGTTCGACCGCTGGCTCAAGGGCGTCGACAACGGCATCGAGGACACCGACACCCCGCTGCACGTGGTCCAGCGCGACGACACCCGCCGCGACCTGCGGGAGTGGCCGGTCCCGGACGCCCCCGCCCGCGCCTGGGAGCTCGCCGCGGGCGGCCGCCTCGTCGCCGACGCCCCGGACGGCAGCACCTCGCTGCTGTGGACCGGACTGTCGCTGCCGTGCCAGCGCACCACCGAGATGTACGCGCTCGGCATGCTCGAGCTGGTCGCGAAGAAGCTCGGCTTCTCCCAGCCGTGCGCCGACTCCTCCCTCCAGCCGTCGCTGCCCGGCCCGCTCTCGCGCACTTTCACCACCGAGCCGGTCAGCAGGGCGACCACGATCGCCGGGCCGATCAACGCCCAGGTCACGCTGTCCTCGACCACCCGCGACGCCCAGGTCGTCGCCAAGGTGTACGACGTCGCGCCGTCCGGCAAGGCCGTCGAGATCAGCACCGGCGCGCTGCTGGCCTCCCACCGCGCGGTGGACGAGGAGAAGTCGTGGCGCTCGCCGGACGGGCTGGTGCTCTACCCGCACCACCCGATCACCCACGCGGCGAAGAAGCCGCTGACGCCGGGCCGGGCGACCACCCTCGACGTGATGGTGCCGCCGGTCGTGCACACCCTGGCGCCGGGCCACCGGCTGCGGCTGGTGCTCGCCACGGGTGAGCTGCCGGCGTACCTCCCGCTGCCGGGCGACCTGCTCAACCTCGTCGGCGGGATCTACCGGGTGCAGCTGGGCGGGGCGACCCCGTCGCGGCTCGTGGTCCCGGTCCTGGCCGACTGACCGCCCGGGCCGCCGGCGTCCGCGGACGGGACGCCGGTGGGCAACCAGGGCCCGGTCCGCGATGCTGGTGCCGTGGTGAAGCAGGCGCGGGCGGCGGTCGTGAAGCAGCTGAAGGCGCGGGGCGCGAAGGCGCGTCGCGGCCACCTCCGCATCCCCGTGGGCGAGCTGTTCTGGTACGTGGACCCGCGGGCCTCCGGGGCCGGCAGCCAGGCCGGCCTGGTGCTCGAGGTCGGGTGCTGGACGCCCGCGCTGCCGCCCGAGCCGGACGGGGGAGCGGTCGACTGTCCCCTCCTGCTGGACGTGCCGCTGGCCGACCCGGTGGCGGACACCGACCGGCTGCTCGACGTGGTCACCGGGCTCGACGAGCTGCCCGGCGCGCTGGTCGACGCGGCGCTGCGCGAGCTGCTCGGCTGAGCTGCTCGACCGAGCCGGAAGGGCTCAGACCTCCTGGGAGAGCAGGCCCGTGTCGACGTCGTAGATGAAGCCGCCGACCTTGACGGTGTCCGGGATCAGCGGGTGCGAGCGCACCTTGCGGATGTCCTCGGCGAGGGCGACCTTCTGGTCCTCGATGACGTGGAAGGTGTGCCAGCTGACGTCGTGACCGACCGCGGCGCCGATCTTCTCCTGGATCGCGGCCTCGGAGTTCGACGCCATCGCGCAGCGGGTGTGCGGGATCACCAGGATCCGGTCCACGTTGAGCAGGTGCGAGCCGAGCACGAGGGCCTCGAGGGCGGCCTCGGTGACGCGGCCACCGGGGTTGCGGAAGATCTTCGCGTCGCCGTAGTCGAGCCCGAGCATCTTGAGCGGGTCGATGCGCGAGTCCATGCAGGTCACGATTGCGACCCCGGCATGGGCCTTGCCGTCGAAGCCTCCCTGGTCGAACGACGCTGCGTAGTTCTGGTTCGCCTTCAGGAGGTCATCGAAATCGCCCATGCTGACAGGTTATCCGCCGGCCCGAAGCGCCTCCGCCGTGTCCACCCCTCGGGTGCCGGCGCGGGCGAACACGAGGAGGGCGAGCAGGCCGGCGGCGAGCGCCGCGACGGCAGCCCCGGCGAACACGGCGTGCTCCTGCACGATGCCGAGCTCGCGGATCCCCAGGTCGGGGTCCTCGGCCTGGGCGGCGTAGAGGCGGCGCAGGCCGATCGTGGTCAGCGCGGAGATGCCGACGAGCATGCCGACCATGCGGGCCACGACGACCAGCGCGCTGGCCAGGCCGTGGGTGTCGTCGTCGGTGGTGGCGAGGATCGCGGCGTTGACCGGGGCGAGGGCGAGGCCGAAGCCGAGGCCGCAGAGCACCAGCGGGACGTTGCTGCCGAAGCCGTCGAGGCTGGTCTCGTCCCAGCGCGCCATCGCCACGAACGAGGCGCTGGCTGCGGCCATGCCGACGGCGGTGAGCACACCGGCCGGCACCCGGCGCAGCAGCCAGCCACCGACGAGCGCGCCGACCGGGAGCGCGGCGAGGAAGCGCAGCAGCACGAGCGCCGCGCCGAGCTGGGAGTCCTGCTGGGTCGTGGTCCGGGCGAAGAGGGGGATGTCGACCAGGGCCGCGATGAGCGCCCAGCCGACCAGGAAGCTGACGACCAGCGAGCCCCACGCGGGCGTCGCCCGCAGCGCGCCCCGCGGCACGATCGGGTCCTCCGCGTGGCGCAGGTGGAGCAGCAGCAGGACCAGCGCGAGGGCGGAGCCGGCCAGGAACCACGGGCCCTGCGGCGAGAACACCGCGACCTCGGGGTCGGCGGTCGCGAAGGCGAGCACGATCCCGCCGAGGACCGCAGCGAGCAGGGTGGCGCCGAGCAGGTCGGCGGCGACCAGGTGGCCGAACCAGCCGCGCAGGTCGACGAGCGCGCGTGGCACGAACCAGCACCACAGCAGCAGGGCGACGCTGCAGCCGATCGTGGCGACGCCGACCGGTGTCACCCAGCGGGACCCGCCGTCGACGTACGGGATGAACAGCTGGCCCCAGGTGAGGTCGCGCTGCAGCTCCGAGGGCTGGACGAAGGTGATGAACCCGGTCACCACGGTCGCCGCGAGCAGGAGGACGGCGACGAGGCGACCGCCCCAGCGCCGCGCCGACGGACCGGCCCCCGGGGTGGGGCTGCCCGCCGCGACCGCCCGCACGGCGCCGCCGCGCGCCAGGAGCGAGACGGCGACGAGCAGGACCGCCCCGCCGGCGAGGTTGATGGCGAAGATGCCGCGCCAGGTGGTGAACGACAGCACGACCGCGCCGAAGAGGGGACCGAGGACGGCGCCGAACTCCTGCACCGCCGACACCAGGCCGAGCGGCAGGCCGCGGCGCTCGACGGGGTAGAGCGCGGCGACCAGCGACATCGTCGCCGGCACCAGGCCACCGCCACCGACCCCCTGGAGGAAGCGGCCGGCCACCATGCTGGGCAGGTCGTAGGAGATCGCGGTGACCAGCGAGCCGATGGCGAAGAGCACCAGCGACATGGCGAGCACCGGGACCTGGCCGCGCAGGTCGGCGATGCGGCCGATCAGCGGCAGCATGGCGACGTACCCCAGCAGGAAGCCGGACACGATCGGTGCGGCCCGCTGGAGCTCGTCGACCGGGATGCCGGCGCCGGCCATCATGTCCGGCAGGGCGAGGACGACGACGTAGGTGTCGATCGCCGCGAAGGCCACCGCCACCCCGCACAGCACCAGCAGGAGGCGGTCGCGGCCGGTCGGCCGCGCGTCGATGGCGGTCATTCCGGTGCGGTGATGTCCTTGGTGACGTCGTAGCCGGTGACGTCGATCGTGTAGGTGACCTCCTCGGCGTCCGGGAAGAAGACGCCGGTCAGCCGGGCGGTGCGCAGGTAGCCGTCGTCGTCGACCCGGTAGGTCGCGCCGAACTCGTCGCCCTCGGCGCAGGGGAGGATCTCGCGGATCGCGTCACCCGTGGCCGTGCCGGACCAGGTCGTGAAGACCTCCTTGTTGTCCTTGCCGCCGCGCTCGGACTCGCCCTTCTCGACGTCGGTGCTGGACGTCAGCACGTTCGAGACGCCGGAGTCGGGGGACAGCAGCGTGGCGGGGTCGGGCGCGCAGAGGTCGTCGGGCTGGAAGCGGTCGCTCCAGCCGCCGAGCAGCGGGTGGTTGATCCACAGCGTGCCGCCGGTCGAGACGACGGGGACGTCGTTGACCGCGAATCCGGTGACCTTGCCGCTGACCTCGCCCTCGAAGGCGGCCGGGTCGGCGACGATCGTCCCGGTGGCCGACGACAGGTAGTCGACACCCGGGTCGTCGGTCGTCGAGATCGACACCGTGATGCCGCTCGTGCCGTCCAGCAGCTCCTTGGCCTTCGCGCCGGCCTCGGACCAGGACGACCCCCCGCCACCGCCGCCGTCGTCGCCGGAGCAGGCGGAGAGCCCGCCGACGGCGAGGAGTCCGGTGAGCAGGCCGGCGGCGACACGGGTGGGGGTCGTCATGGGGTCACCCTGACACATCGGTGGAGGCCGCACCGGGGGAGGTCGCGGCGACGGCCGGGCTCGCCGTGAGCGGTCCGGCGACGGCGACGATCGGCTGGCTGCCGGGCACGCCGGAGCCGTCCCGGCGCCCGCCGGACTCGGGGAGGTCGACCGGTGCGCCGCTCGCGGCGGCGGCCCGGGCCGGGGCCGGACCGGCCCACGCGAAGACCAGGGCGTCCTCGCCCTTCAGGAACCGGTGGCAGCGCACGCCGCCGGTGGCCCGGCCCTTGGCGGGGTACTCCCAGAAGTCGGTCACCTTCACCGAGCCGGGCTCGGTGCCGGGCAGGGCGGTCGAGGAGCCGGACGCGGTCACCAGCACCACGCCGCCCGGCGCGTTGAGGTCGAGCGCGCCGAACCACACGACCCGCTCGCCGTCGGCGACCCGGATGCCGGCCATGCCGCCGCCGGAGCGGCCCTGCGGGCGGACCGTGTCGGCGGTGTAGTGGAGCAGCTGGGCGTCGGAGGTGACGAAGCACAGCTCCTCGGCGCCGGTGGTCAGCTGGACGGCGCCGACGACCTCGTCGCCGTCCTTGAGCGAGATGACGTCCCACTCCTCCTTGTTGAGCACCTCGGGGTTGACCCGCTTCACCACGCCCTGCTTCGTGCCCAGCGCCAGGCCGGGGCCGTCGCCGACCAGGGTGGTCAGCGCGAGCGCCCGCTCGCCGGCCGCCAGCTCGAGCATCTCGCTGAGCGGCAGGCCGCCCTGGAGGTTCGGCTCGTTGGCCGAGGGCGGGATCGCGGGGAGGTCGAGCACCGAGAGCCGCAGGAGCCGGCCGGCGGAGGTGAGCACGCCGATGTCGGCTCGGGCCGTCGTGCGCACCGCGGACACGACCACGTCGTGGTTGGCCCGTCCTCCGCCGGTGCCGAGCTCGTCGGCGCCGGAGGTGCGGGCCAGCAGCCCGGACGACGACAGCAGTGCGAAGCACGGGTCGTCGGGGACCTCGAGCGGGGTGGCCGCGGCGGCGACGGCGGTGCCGGCCGACTCGAGCAGGACGGTACGACGCGGGGTGCCGTAGGTCTTGGCGACCTCGGCCAGCTCGGTCGAGACGACCTTCTTCAGCAGGCCCTCGTCGGCGAGGATCGCGTCGAGCTCCTCGATCTCCTTGCGCAGCGTCTCCTGCTCCTTCTCCAGCTCGAGGCGGGAGAAGCGGGTGAGCCGGCGCAGCTGCATCTCGAGGATGTACTCGGCCTGCAGCTCGGAGAGGTCGAACACGCTCATCAGCCGCTCCTTCGCGGCCGCGGAGTTGTCGCTGGTCCGGATGACCTGGATGACCTCGTCGATGTCGAGCAGCGCGATGAGCAGGCCGTCGACGAGGTGCAGCCGGTCGGCCTTCTTGCCGCGGCGGAACTGGGAGCGGCGGCGCACCACGTCGTACCGGTGCTGGAGGAAGACCTCCAGCATCTCCTTGAGGCCCAGCGTCCGCGGCTGGCCGTCGACCAGGGCCACGTTGTTGATCCCGAAGGAGTCCTCCATCGGCGTCAGCTTGTAGAGCTGCTCGAGCAGGGCCTCGGGGACGAACCCGTTCTTGACCTCGATGACCAGGCGCAGGCCGTTCTCACGGTCGGTGAGGTCCTTCATGTCCGCGATGCCCTGGATCTTCTTGGACTGGACCAGGGTCTTGATCCGCTCCATGACCTTCTCGGTCCCGACGTTGTAGGGCAGCTCGGTCACCACGATGCCCTTGCGCCGCCCGACGGTCTCGATCCGGGCCGTGGCGCGCATCTTGAACGAGCCACGACCGGTCTCGTAGGCGTCGCGGATGCCGTCGAGGCCGACGATCTTGCCGCCGGTCGGCAGGTCGGGGCCCGGGATGAACCGCATCAGGCCCTCGACGTCGGTCTTCGGGTGCTGGATGAGGTGGCGCAGCGCCTGGACCACCTCGACCAGGTTGTGCGGGGCCATGTTGGTCGCCATGCCGACCGCGATGCCGGTGGTGCCGTTGACGATCAGGTTGGGGATCGCCGAGGGGAGCACGGTCGGCTCGTACTCGCGGCTGTCGTAGTTGGGCTTGAAGTCGACGGTGTCCTCGTCGATCGACTCCGTCATGGCGACCGCGGCCGGGGCCATCCGGGCCTCGGTGTAACGCATGGCCGCCGGGGGGTCCTCGCCGCCGGGGGAGCCGAAGTTGCCGTGGCCGTCGACCATCGGCAGCCCACTCGTGGGTGCGCATCACGCCGACGGGCTTGCCACTCTGGACGAGCATCGGCAGCCGCAGCGCCCACGGCTGGGCGGTGCGGACCAGGGCGTCGTAGATCGCGCCGTCGCCGTGCGGGTGCAGGCGACCCATGACCTCACCGACGATGCGCGCACACTTGGAGTGGCCGCGGTCGGGGAGCAGCCGCATGTCGTTCATCGTGTAGAGGATCCGGCGCTGCACCGGCTTGAGGCCGTCGCGGGCGTCCGGCAGCGCCCGGGAGTAGATGACCGAGTAGGCGTACTCCAGGAACGACGACTGCATCTCGTCGCGGATGTCGGTGTCGAGGATGTGCTCCTCGAAGTCCTCCGGGAGGGGTTCCTGCCTGGTGCGCCGTGCCATGGGACCCATTCTCGCTGGTCGCCCCGATGATTCCGCGGAGGAGGGTCCGGTCTGTCACCGGACGCGGCTCTGGCGCGTGCGGGGCTGCCCGATAGATTTCTCCCTGTGACCGCCGGAGACGCGACCCCGACCCAGGAGATCGTCGCGCCCCCGGCGCACTGGGAGGGCGACGTCCTGCTCCGCGACGGCCGCACCGCCCACATCCGGCCGATCCGGCCCGAGGACGACGAGATCCTCGTCGAGTTCTACTCCCGCGTGTCCGACGAGTCGAAGTACTACCGCTTCTTCTCGCCGATGCCGGTCCTCTCCGAGCGCGACGTGCGCCGGTTCACCCACGTCGACCACGTCGACCGGGTCGCGCTCATCGTGATCCTGCAGGAGAAGATGATCGCCGTCGGCCGGTACGACGCCGTGGGCGACGGCGAGGCCGAGGTGGCCTTCCTCGTGGAGGACGGGCACCAGGGGCGCGGCATCGCCCAGCTGCTCCTCGAGCACCTCGCCCAGGCCGGGCGGGAGCGGGGGATCGAGCGGTTCACCGCCGAGGTGCTGCCGGACAACACCCGGATGATCCAGACCTTCCGCGACGCCGGC
>NZ_VLJQ01000053.1:12483-23276 GCF_007829375.1 Nocardioides sp. J9
CGGCTACCACGACGGCGTGATCACGCTGGAGTTCCCGATCGACCCGACCGACACCGCGATCGGGGTGATGCGCGACCGCGAGCACGCCGCCGAGGCCGCCTCCATCCACCGCTTCTTCCACCCCAAGTCGGTCGCGATCATCGGTGCCAGCCGCCGTCAGGACACCATCGGCCAGGTCCTCGTCCGCAACCTGGTGATGGCCGACTTCACCGGGCGCGTCTACGTCGTCAACCCCAGCGCGCCCGCCGTCTCCGGCCTGCCGGCCTACCGCAACGTCAACGACATCCCCGACGACGTCGACGTCGCGGTCGTCGCCGTCCCGGCCGACGCGGTGACCGACGTCGTCCTCGACTGTGCCAACAAGGGTGTCCACGGGCTGATCGTGATCTCCTCCGGCTTCGCCGAGACCGGCGAGGAGGGCCGCCGCCGGCAGCGCCACCTCGCGGGGCTGTGCCGCTCCTACGGCCTGCGCCTGATCGGCCCCAACTGCCTCGGCGCGATCAACACCGACCCGACCGTGCAGGTCAACGCCTCGCTCTCCTCGGTCATGCCCAACCGCGGTCGAGCCGGCTTCTTCTGCCAGTCCGGTGCCCTCGGCTCCGCGATCCTGGAGAAGGTCAAGAACCGTGGCCTGGGCATCTCGACCTTCGTCAGCGCGGGCAACCGCGCCGACGTCTCCGGCAACGACCTCCTGCAGTACTGGGAGGAGGACGACGCGACCGAGGTCGTGATGATGTACCTCGAGTCGATCGGTAACCCGCGCAAGTTCTCCCGCATCGCGCGGCGGGTCTCCAAGCGCAAGCCGATCGTCGCGGTCCGGTCCGGCCGGACGACCCAGGGCGTGCCGATGGGCCACGCGGTCCGCCGGATCGGTGCCCCGCAGGCCGCCGTCGACGCCATGTTCCGCCAGGCCGGCGTGATCCAGGTCGACACCCTCGACGACATGTTCGACGTCGCCCAGCTGCTCGCGCACCAGCCGCTGCCGCGCGGGCGCCGGGTCGCGATCGTCGGCAACTCCGACGCGCTCGGCCTGCTCGCCGCCGACGCCGCCTCGGCCGTCGGGCTGGTGGTCAACCGGTCCGTCGCCCTCGGCGCCGACGCCACCGCGGAGGACTTCGAGGACGCGCTCGACGACGCCATCGACGACCCGGACGTCGACTCCGTCATCGCCGTCTACATCCCGCCGCTCGACGTCAGCGGCGAGGAGGTCGCCAACGTGCTCGCCGCGGTCGGCGAGCAGTCGGACAAGCCGCTGGTGTCGTCCTTCCTCGGCGCGGAGGGCATCCCCGAGCTGCTGCGGGTGCCCGACGTCGCGGGCTCCTCCGCGGGACGCGGCTCCGTGCCGTCGTACCCCGCGGTCGAGGCGGCGGTGCGGGCCCTGGCCCGGGTCGTCGACTACGCGGTGTGGCTGAAGAACCCCGACGGGAAGGTGGCCGAGGCCGAGGACGTCGACGTCCGCGCTGCCCGCCGGCTGGTCAACGGGATCCTGTCCGACCCCGCCGTGGTCGCCGCCGACCGCGAGGTCGAGCTCGACCAGGACCAGGTGACGCGCCTGCTGGCGGCCTACGGCATCGAGCTGTGGCCGACCCTGCAGGTCAGGGACGTCGACGACGCGGTCGCCGCGGGGGAGACGCTCGGCTGGAACGTCGTGCTCAAGTCGACCCTGCCGTCGGTCCGCGAGCGGCCCGACCAGGTCCACGTGTGGCGCAACATCGACGACGAGGCCGAGATGCGTGAGGCCTGGGACGACCTGTGCCGCCTCGTGGACCCGGCGACGGGCCGGTTCGTGGTCCAGCGCAACGCCCCCACCGGGGTCCCGATCGCCGTCCGCTCGTTCGAGGACCCGCTGTTCGGCCCGGTCGTCTCCTTCGGCATCTCCGGCCCGGTCATCGAGCTGCTCCAGGACTGGTCCTACCGGATCCCGCCGCTGGGGGAGCACGAGGTCTCGGCGATGATCCGGGAGGTGAAGAGCGCGCCGCTGCTCTTCGGCTACCGCGGTGCCGAGGCTGTGGACGTCGCCGCGATCGAGGACCTGATCACCCGCGTCGCCGAGCTCCAGAACGACCTGCCGCAGGTCAGCTCCCTCGAGCTCTCGCTGGTGCTCGCCGGCGTCGACGGGGCCCGGGTGCTGACCGCCACCGCGCGGGTCGCCGCGGTCAAGGACCCCCGCCCGGACTCGTTCGTGCGGCGGATGCCCGACCTGATCACGACCATCCCCGACTGAGCCTCGCACCGCGACCAGCGGCGTGCGCCCCCGTCCCGGTGGGGCGCGGGGTGGTCGTGCGAGGATTCCACCCATGCCGAACGCACGTGCGCGCACTGGTGACCACCGGGACCGGATGGCCGAGCTCCACACCGCCATCAACCGCACCGGCTACTACCCCGAGGTCGTCGCCGACGCGGTGACCGACGCCTGTGGCGGGGAGCCGGTGGTGTCCTTCTACGTCCACCACGAGCCGACGTTCGAGCGCGACGAGGTGCGCCGCCACCAGACGGTGGTCGTGCTGACCCCGACCCGGCTCATCCTCGCCCACACCGACGAGCACGCCGGCGACGACCTGCTGCCCGAGCCCTACACCTCGACGTCGACCGAGGCGGTCAGCCTCAGCGCGGTGGCGTCGGTGGTGGTCACCCGGATGACGACCAACCCGACCGCCGGGCCGCGCCCGCCGGCCGAGGCCGTGCTGACCATCGGCTGGGGCGCCGTGAGCCGCGTCGACCTCGAGCCGGCCGGGTGCGACGACCCGCAGTGCGAGGCCGACCACGGCTACACCGGCACGCTGTCCTCCGACGACTTCTCGCTGCGGGNTGCTCTCGTTCGCCGCCTCCCTGTCCGCGCTCACCCGTGGTTGAGCAGGTGGCCGACCCGGGCGCGCAACCGGGGCCGGCGGGCTTCTGCGAGCCGGCGTACGGCGTCCGCTCGCTCGGTGACCTGGTGCCGGCCGCGGCGCACGCGCTCGGCGCCCCGCTCGGGCCGGCACCCTCCGGCCTGGTCCTGCCCGAGGCGGCGTCGTACGTCGTCTTCCTCATCGACGGCCTCGGCGCCCGGCTGCTCGAGCGGTACGCCCACGCGGCGCCGTACCTCTCCTCGCTGCTGACCACGTCGACCCCGGCAACGGCCGGCGTCCCGTCGACCACCTCCACGTCCCTGACCTCGCTCGGCACCGGGCTCACACCCGGCGCGCACGGCCTGGTCGGCTTCACCACCCGGATCCCGGGCACCGACGAGCTGCTCAACGCCCTGCTGTGGGACCACGACGTGGACCCGGCCCAGTGGCAGCCGCACACCACCGCCTTCGCGGCGCTGCAGGCGGCCGGGGTGCGGGTGACCGTCGTCAACAAGCGGGAGTTCAACGGCAGCGGGTTGACCGTCGCCGCCCACCGCGGGGCGGACTACGTCGGCGTCGACAAGGTCGGGGAGCGGATCGCGGCCGTCGTCGCCGCCTCCCGCCCGGGGCCGCGCCAGCCCACCCTCACCTACGTCTACGACGGCGACCTCGACTGGACCGGCCACCGCTGGGGCGTCGCCTCCACCCAGTGGCTGCAGCAGCTCGCGATGATCGACCACGAGGCCGAGCAGCTCCGCGAGGCGCTGCCCGCGGACCGCCGGATGGTCGTCGTCGCCGACCACGGCATGGTCGACGTCGCCGACGGTTCCCGGATCGACGTGTCGGCGCACGACGACCTCCGCTCCGGTGTCGCGATCGTCGGCGGCGAGGCCCGCTTCCGCCACCTCTACTGCACCGGTGGTGCGGTGCCGGACGTCGTGGCGACCTGGCGCGAGGTGGTCGGGCAGCGCGCCGAGGTGCTCACCCGGGCCGAGGCGATCGGCCGCGGCTGGTTCGGCGCCGTGGACCCGTCGGTGCTGCCACGGATCGGCGACGTCGTCGTGGCCTGCCGCGACGACTTCGCCGTGCTCGCGACCGAGAGCTTCCCCTACGAGGCGAAGCTGATCGGCATGCACGGTTCGCTCACGCCCGAGGAGATGCTGATCCCGGTCCTCGTCGACTGAGCCGGCGGGAACCGCACCGGGTCGGTGGCTCAGGCGAACGGCAGCGGCTCCGGCGACAGGCTGACGGCCCGTGCCCGGGCCGCGGTCATCCGTCGGCGGTGGTGCTGGCGGCAGAGCACCTCGTAGGCGACCTCGACGTCCGCGTCCGCGGGGGCGGCGGGCTCGGAGTCGACGTCGCCGACGACGATCACCTCGCCCTCGGTGACCATCACGCCGTTCTCGGTGCGGGCGTTGTGGGTGGCCCGCTTGCCGCACCAGCACAGCGCCTCGACCTGGAGGACCTCGGTCCGGTCGGCCAGCTCGACCAGCCGTGCCGACCCCGGGAAGAGCCGGGTGCGGAAGTCGGTGAGGATGCCGAAGCAGAAGACGTCGATCTGCAGCTCGTCGACGACCTTCGCGAGCTGGTCGATCTGCTCGGTCGTGTAGAACTGCGCCTCGTCGCAGATGAAGTAGTCGATCCGCGCGCCCTGGGTGAGGGCGTCGACGGTGTAGCGCCAGAAGTCGAAGCCCGGCTCGACCTCCTGCGCCAGCGCGGTCAGCCCGAGCCGCGACGACACCCGGGCCTGGCCGGCGCGGTCGTGCGAGGTGAACAGCCGCCCGGAGCGACCCCGGGCGGCGTGGTTGTGGTTGGTCTGCAGCGCGAGGGTCGACTTGCCGGCGTCCATGGTCCCGGTTCGGAAGATCAGCTCGGCCACGGGCGGCATCCTCTCATCCATCGGATGCGATGGAGAACGTGCCGTGCTCCGCGTGCGAACGCCGTCGTGACCTACGTCCCGCCGCGAGATCGGCGGAAAGTGCTGCAAAAAACCGGATGAGGGCGAACACTGGGACGAGTCCGATCTTCCTCAGGAGAGGTGCGGTGGTGATGGGGGATTCCACCAGCCCGGCCCGTCGCTGGCTGTGGCGCACGCTGGGTGTCTTCGGGCTGGTTGCGGCGCTGGCGCTCGTGCTCACGCTGACCGGTGTCACCGGCCGCGGCATCCCGACCGCGACCACCACCACGACCGACCCCGGTGCCGCCGAGCCGGCGGGCCCGGCCCCCGACGCCGCGCCGGCCGACGTGCCCGCTGCGGCCGGCGCGCCGCAGCAGGTCGCCCACGTCCCGACCGCGGTCCGTGCACCTGTCGGCGCGGCCGCGGGGTACGACGGCTCCGTGCTCGACGCCCCGTCCGCGGCCCTGCTGGCCTACCAGCGCGCGGCCTCGATCATCGACGGCGCCGCCGGCTGCAACGTCGACTGGCTCGTCCTCGCCGCCATCGGGCGCATCGAGTCCAACCACGGGCAGCGCGAGGACCTGACCGGCAAGGTCAGTGACACCGGCCTGGTCCGTCCCGCCATCATCGGCACGGCCCAGGACGGCCGGGGCGGGCGCAACAAGGTCAGCGACACCGACGGCGGCAAGCTCGACCACGACCGACGCTGGGACGCGCCGGTCGGCCCGCTGGGCCTGCTGCCCGCCACGTGGTCGGCCGTCGCGGTCGACGCCGACAGCGACGCGCGCCGCAACCCCCACGACCTCGACGACGCCGCGCTCGGGCTGAGCGTCCTGCTGTGCTCCTCGCGCGCCGACCTGTCGAAAGAGAAGGAGCTGCGCAAGGCGCTGGCGTCCTTCAACCAGGCCAAGGGGTACGCCGACACCGTGCTCGCCCTCGTCGACCTCTACGCCGAGGAGATGGAGAGCCACGCGCTGGCCGTCGCCCTGCCGATGAGCTACGTGCCCGACGGTGGCCTCGCCGAGCTGTGCGACTGCGGCCGCAAGGACGACGAGGTGGCGCGGTCCGCACGCACGACGCACGCGACCCGGCCCACGGCCCGGCCGGTCCCGCGCTCGGGCCCTGCCGACGCCCGACCGGGTGGTGGCCGCGGCGCGAGCCCGCTGCTGACGGACGACCCGGAGCAGAACCCGAGCGAGGAGCCGGAGCCCACCCCGGAGCCCGAGCCGTCGACGGAGCCCGAGCCGACCCCGGAGCCCGAGCCGACCCCGGAGCCCGAGCCGTCCACCGAGCCGACCGCCGGCCCCGCACCGACCGAGCAGCCCGCACCGGAGGCCGAGGAGCCGGAGGACGAGGAGCCGGAGGACGAGGCGCCGGAGGACGAGGCGGGCGAGCCCGAACCGTCGACCGAGCCGGACGCACCCGCCGACGAGGAGCCCGTCACTACAGTGACGGAGTGACGACGCACGCCCTGCTCGAGCCGAGCGACCTGCCGCACCAGCTGCCGCCCTTCGCGGAGATCCGCGACGAGGACTACGCGCCTGCGATCGAGGAGGCGATGGCCCGGCAGCTCGCCGCCGTCGCCGCGATCACCGCCGACCCCGAGCCGCCGACCTTCGAGAACACGATCGTCCCGCTCGAGCTCAGCGGGACTGCGCTCTCCCGGGTGATGCGGGTCTTCTACAACAAGGCCAGCGCGGACTCCTCCCCGACCGTCGATGCCGCGCGGGCCGAGCTCGCGCCCCGGCTCGCGGCGCACGCCGACGCCATCCAGCTCGACGCGGCGCTGTGGCAGCGGGTCCAGGCGGTCGCAGCCGACACCAGCGGGCTGGACCCCGAGGCGGCGTACCTCGTCGAGCGGTACGTCGCCGAGCTCCGCCTCGCCGGCGCCGCCCTCGACGAGGACGACAAGGCCCGGCTGCGCGAGCTCAACGGCGAGATCTCCAGCAAGGAGACCGCCTTCGAGCTGGCGCTCCAGGCCGACAGCAACGACCTGGCGCTCGTGGTGGACGACGCCTCCGAGCTCGACGGCCTGACGCCGGGGGAGGTGTCGGCCGCCGCGGCCGCCGCCACCGCCCGCGGCCTCGACGACAGGTACCTGCTCACCCTCGTCCTTCCCACCGCGCACCCGCACCTCGCCGCGCTCACCGACCGGTCCGTGCGCGAGCGGCTGTCGGTGGCCCAGCGTTCGCGCGGCAGCCGCGGCGGCGAGCACGACACCCGGGCCCTGGCGCTGGACATCCTCCGGTTGCGTGCCGAGCGCGCCCGCCTGCTCGGCTTCGACAACCACGCCGCGCTGGTGACCGCGGACAACACCGCCGGCACGCCGGCCGCCGTACGAGCGCTGCTCGAGCAGCTGGCGGCACCGGCCGCCCGCAACGCGCGGCGCGAGCAGGCCGCCCTGTCGGCGAAGGCCGGCTTCGACGTCGAGCCGTGGGACTGGCCGTTCTACGCCGAGCGGGTCCGCGCCGCCGAGCACGACGTCGACCTCGCCGCCCTGCGCCCGTGGTTCGAGGCCGAGCGGGTGCTGCAGGACGGCGTCTTCTTCGCCGCGGGCCGGCTGTTCGGGCTGGCCTTCGCCGAGCGCGACGACCTGGCGGGCTACCACCCGGACGTGCGGGTCTTCGAGGTCACCCGCGACGGCACCCCGGTCGGGCTCTTCCTGCTCGACCTCTACACCCGCGACTCCAAGCGCGGCGGAGCGTGGATGAGCAGCTTCGTCACCCGGTGCGGACTCCTCGGCACCGGGACGTCGGTGGTCGTCAACAACCTGAACGTCCCCAAGCCCGCCGAGGGCGAGGCCACGCTGCTCACGTGGGACGAGACCCGGACCCTCTTCCACGAGTTCGGCCACGCGCTGCACGGGCTCCTCGCGCAGGCGACCTACCCGAAGCTGGCCGGCACCGCGGTGTTCCGCGACTTCGTGGAGTACCCCTCCCAGGTCAACGAGATGTGGCTGCTGTGGCCGGAGGTGCTCGCCAGCTACGCGGTCCACCACGAGACGGGCGAACCGATCCCGGCCGAGGTCGTCGAACGGCTGCGTGCCGCCGAGACCTTCAACGAGGGCTTCGCGACCAGTGAGTACCTGGCCGCCGCGCTCATCGACCTCGCCTGGCACGAGCTCGGTCCCGACGAGGTGCCGACCGACCCGGAGGCGGTGCCGGCCTTCGAGCAGGAGGTCCTGGCAGCCGTCGGCCTCGACAACCCGGCGGTGCCGCCGCGCTACTCGACGCCGTACTTCGCGCATGCGTTCAGCTCCGGGTACGCCGCCGCCTACTACTCCTACGTGTGGAGCGAGGTCCTCGACGCCGACACCGTGGCCTGGTTCCGCGACAACGGCGGCTTGACGCGGGAGAACGGCGAGGCCTACCTGCGCCACGTCATCGGGATCGGCGGCACCCGCGACCCGCTGGCGTCCTACCTGGAGTGGCGCGGCCGCCCGGCACCGATCGAGCCGCTGCTGGCCCGCCGAGGGCTGGACTGAGCGACGCCGGTGCCGGCCGGACCCGCGGTGCTCAGCGCGGTCGGACGCGCAGCACCACGTCCCGGCCGCCGCCGTTGTCGGTGGTGACCAGCAGGGCCTGGCGTGACGTGGTGACGTCGCGCAGCCGGCCCCAGGTGCGCAGCGCGGCGGGGAAGCGCACCCACTGGCGCACCCCGTTGCGGTCGAGCTGGAGGAACATCAGCCGCTGGTCCTTCAGCACCGCGACGGCGAGGCTGTTGCGGTAGCCGCCCCAGGCGGCGCCAACGACGAAGTCCGCGCCCGACACGGCGATGGTCGGGTCCCCGGAGCGCCACCGGGCGTTGGTCTGCTGCCCGGGCAGGCGCTGGTCGGTCATCGGGACGCTCTCGTCGTAACCCGGCACCGGGTGCCAGCCGTAGTCACGGCCACCACCGAGGCGGTTGACCTCGTCGTCCCGGTACGAGCCGTGCTCGACCTCCCACAGCGTGCGGTCGGCCCGCTGGGCCAGGCCCTGCACGTTGCGGTGGCCGAAGGTGAAGACGAGGCGCCGCTTGCCGGTGCGGCCGAACCACGGGTTGCCGCGGGCGGGGGCGCCGGTGAAGCGGTTGACGCGCAGCACCTTGCCGCCCAGCGAGTCGAGGTTGCGCGGGTTGGTGCCGACGGCGGCGTCACCGGTGCCGATCATCAGGGTGCCGTTGCGCGGCACGAGCAGTCGGCAGCCGCCGTGGCGGCCGATGCTGTTGGAGGGCAGCCCGGTCACGAGGTGCTTCACGAGCCGCGCCCGGGTGAGCGCGGCGTCGAGGGTCCAGGCGCTGACGCGGATGTCGTGGCGTCCGGACCCGGTGCGCCAGCCCTGGCAGGTGTAGATGCGCCGGTTCCTGGCGAACGCGGGGTCGACCTCGAGCCCCATCAGGCCGGTCTCGCCCTGCGCCCAGACCCGGGCACTCGGGAAGGCGAGGTTCCGCCTGCCACCGGAGAGGTTCAGCAGGGTGAGGGTGCGCCGCTCCCGCTGGGTGACCAGCAGGTGGCCCGACGGCAGCTGCTTGACCTCCCACGGGTGGTCGAGGCCCTCGGCCAGGACCTCCACCCGCAGCCGCGGCAGCGCAGCCCGGGCCGCCGGCGCCGCACGTCCCGCTCCGGGCGTGGCCGGGTCGACGGCGCTCGAGGCGACGCCGCGGGTGTCCGGTCGCGCGCGGCCTCCTCGCGGGAGTCCATCGGGTCACCGGCGTCGGCGCACGCGACCGTCGGGACCAGCAGGACGGCGGCCGCGACGGCGGCGATTCGGGTCCGCATGCCCCGACGGTACGCCGGTGGGCGCACCGCCGGGGGCAGTCACGGATGAGCGGGGGATCGGCGGGGGATCAGCGGGGGATCAGAAGGTGTGCTCGGCGGCGGGGAAGCTGCCGTCCTTGACCTCGGCGTCGTAGGTCCGCGCCGCGTCGAGGAGCACCGAGCGCAGGTCGGCGTACTGCTTGACGAAGCGGGGCATGCGGCCGGTGCGCAGGCCGAAGGCGTCCTGCCACACGAGGACCTGGCCGTCGCACTGGTTGCCGGCGCCGATGCCGATGGTCGGGATGGTGAGCTTCGCGGTCACCTCGGCCGCGACGTCGCCGGGCACCATCTCCATGACGACCGCGAACGCGCCCGCCTCCTGCACCGCCTCGGCGTCGCGCAGCACCCGCTCCGCGGCGTCGCCACGGCCCTGCACCCGGTAGCCGCCGAGCGCGTGCTCGGACTGCGGGGTGAAGCCGATGTGCGCCATGACGGGGATCCCGCCGCGCGTCATCCGCTCGATCTGCGGCACCATCTCGACGCCGCCCTCGAGCTTCACGCAGTGCGCGCCGCCCTCCTTCATGAACCGCGCGGCGGTGAGGTAGCCCTGCTCGGGCGAGGCCTGGTAGCTGCCGAACGGCAGGTCGCCGACCACGAGCGCGCGCGTCACGGAGCGGCTGACCGCCCGGGTCAGCGGCAGCAGCTCGTCGACCGTCACCGGGATCGACGTGCTGTTGCCGAGCACGTTGTTGGAGGCGCTGTCGCCGACGAGCAGCACCTCGATGCCGGCCTCGTCGAAGACCTGCGCGGTCAGCTGGTCGTAGCTGGTGAGCATCGAGAAGCGCTCGCCGCGCTCCTTCATCTCACGCAGGTGGTGCGTGCGGACCCGCTTGATCGGGGTGGGGGAGGCTGCGGGCGCGGTGTCGCCACCGTAGGGGGCGGTCTCCTCGGGGGTGCTGCTCATCGTCGAGCTCCGTTCATTCGTGACTCGCGGCCCGCCGCTGCGGGTCCACGTTCGTGAAGGACAACCACGAGGCTAGTCCGCACCATGCTCCGAGCGCGCTGTGTGCCTCATCACGGCGCCTCGTTGTCCGCGCGAGCGCGTCGCGGTCGCCTCCGGTAGGTGGCGGACTCCCGGTGGTTGAGGTGCGACGAGCGCTAGCGAGGAGCCTCGAAACCTCCGGGCCTGTCGGGCGGGTTGTAGTGGGCACAGTCCGGCGCAGCGGGCCGCTGCTGGTTTCGAGGCTCGGCGCTGGGGCGCCTCACACCTCAACCAGCGGCGGTGGACGTGCTGAACGACGCCTCGCACCTCAACCAGCGGCGGTGGACGTGC
>NZ_VLJQ01000053.1:23315-71734 GCF_007829375.1 Nocardioides sp. J9
GGACGTGCAGAACGACGCCTCGCACCTCCACCACCGGCGGGTGGGCTCGGCGGTGGGGTCAACTGCTGGCGGCGGGGGACGCGGCGTCGGCGGCGGCCTCGAGGTCGCGCACGACGAGGCGGCGCATCCCCAGCATCGCCCGGGTCGCCGCCTCCCGGCGAGCCCGGTCCGGGTCCGTGACCAGCTCGTAGAGGCCGCAGGCGGACTCCTCGCCGCCGTCGACCAGGGAGTCCCAGTAGTAGTCGACCTCGGTCTGGTCGGCGCAGGTCACCGCGAAGGAGACCGCCTCGGAGAAGCGGAGGTCCGGGCCGCCGTTGATGGCGCGGAAGGTGAGCCCGTCGAGCGTGAACTCGCCGACCAGCGGGGTCAGGTGACCGATCGAGGAGCTCGGGAAGATCGAGGTGTAGAACCGGACTGCCTCCTCCAGCTGGTCGTCGAACCAGAGGCAGGGCTGGATCCGGGTGCTCACGATGCTCATGCCGGGGGAGACCGGGCCCGGGCGCCGTACTCATCGCGCAGCCCGCCGGCGACCGGTCCCTAGACTCCGGTCGTGGACTTCTACTCCGCCTACGCCCACGGCTTCGCCCGCGTCGCGGCGGTGACCTTGCCGGTCGCCATCGCCGACCCCGCCACCAACGCCGCCCGCACCCTCGAGCAGGCGCGCGCCTGCCACGACGACGGCGTCGCGGTCGCGGTCTTCCCGGAGCTGGGCCTGACCGGGTACGCCGTCGACGACCTCTTCCTCCAGGACACGCTGCTCGAGGCGGTGCAGGCCGCCCTCGGCGAGCTGGTCGAGGCCTCGCGCGAGCTGCGGCCGGTGCTCGTGGTCGGCGCGCCGCTGCGCAAGGGCAACCGGGTGTTCAACTGCGGCGTCGTCATCCACCGCGGGTCGGTGCTCGGCGTCGCGCCGAAGTCCTTCCTGCCGACCTACCGCGAGTTCTACGAGGCGCGCTGGTTCGCCTCCGGCGAGGACCAGCGTGGGGAGCGGATCGTCGTCGGCGGCGCCGAGGTGCCCTTCGGCCCGGACCTGCTGTTCCGTGCCGCCGACCTGCCGGGGCTGACGCTGCACGTCGAGATCTGCGAGGACATGTGGGTGCCGGTCCCGCCGAGCGCCCACGCCGCGCTCGCCGGCGCGACCGTGCTGGCCAACCTGTCCGGCAGCCCGATCACCGTCGCCCGCGCCGAGGACCGCCACCTGCTGGCCCGCAGCGCGAGCGCGCGCTGCAACGCGGCCTACGTGTACGCCGCTGCCGGGCAGGGCGAGTCGACCACGGACCTGTCCTGGGACGGGCAGACGATGGTCTACGAGATGGGTGACCTGCTCGGCGAGAGCGAGCGCTTCCCGGACGGGCCGCGCCGCACGGTCGTCGACGTCGACCTCGACCGGCTGCGCCAGGAGCGGATGCGCCAGGGCACCTTCGACGACAACCGGCGCGCGGCCGGCATCGCCGAGGGTGACTTCGACGTCGTCGAGTTCGACCTCGAGCCGCCGACAGGCGACATCGGGCTGCGGCGCAAGATCGACCGCTACCCGTTCGTGCCCGACGACCCGGCCCGGCTCGCCCAGGACTGCTACGAGGCCTACAACATCCAGGTCTCCGGGCTGGAGCAGCGGCTCGCCGCGATCGGGCAGCCGAAGGTCGTCATCGGCGTCAGCGGTGGACTGGACTCCACGCACGCCCTGATCGTCGCGGCGAAGGCGATGGACCGGCTCGGCCGCCCGCGCAGCGACATCCACGCCTTCACCATGCCGGGGTTCGCGACCGGCGAGACCACGAAGTCCTACGCCACCCGGCTCTCGCAGGCGCTCGGCTGCACCTTCGAGGAGCTCGACATCCGCCCGGCCGCGCGGACCATGCTCGAGGGCCTCGGGCACCCGTTCTCCGGCGGCGAGCCGGTCTACGACGTCACCTTCGAGAACGTGCAGGCCGGCCTGCGCACCGACTACCTGTTCCGGCTGGCCAACCACCGCGGCGGCATCGTGCTCGGCACCGGTGACCTGTCCGAGCTGGCGCTGGGCTGGTGCACCTACGGCGTGGGCGACCAGATGTCGCACTACAACGTCAACGCCGGCGTGCCGAAGACGCTGATCCAGCACCTGATCCGGTGGGTCATCGACTCCGACCAGCTGCACGACGGGCACTACGACGACGATGCGGACAAGGTGCTGCAGGAGATCCTCGACCAGGAGATCACCCCCGAGCTGATCCCCGGCGGCGAGCAGCGGACCGAGGACTCCGTCGGCCCCTACGCCCTGCAGGACTTCACGCTGCACCACGTCATCCGCCGCGGCTACCGACCCAGCAAGATCGCCTTCCTCGCCTGGCACGCGTGGCGGGACGCGGAGACGGGGGAATGGCCCCCGGGTTTCCCGGAGGAGCGGCGCTCGTCGTACGACCTCGCGACGATCCGGCGGTGGCTCGAGGTGTTCGTGCGGCGCTTCTTCAGCAGCCAGTTCAAGCGGTCGGCGCTGCCGAACGGGCCGAAGGTCAGCCCCGGCGGCACCATGTCACCGCGCGGCGACTGGCGGATGCCGTCGGACGCCAGTGCGGCCGCCTGGCTGGCCGAGCTGGCCAACGTGCCGGAGGCCTGAGCTCGCCCTGCCCGGGGACCCGCAGCAGCGCCGGCCCGACCGCGGGTGCGGCCGGACCGACGCCGGCGGGGTCCCTCGACCGGTCAGCCGAGCGGCGTCGCGGTGAGCGTCGCCTCGGACACCTTGATCTCGCCGGAGCGGGCCGTGCCCTGCTGCCCGTCGTAGCCGAACGCCAGCAGGCCGACCCGGGTCGGCGCGTCCAGCGTGATCACGGTCGAGCCGCTGACCGAGATGTGCCGGTCGGCCGCCGTGGGCATCAGTGCGTTGGGGCTGATCGAGCCCTCGCCGTTCTGCCACTGGAAGGCGCCGTCGCCGCTCTTGTCGAGCCACAGCGACAGCTGCGGGTAGACGTCGACGTCCGGGTCCTGTGCTGCCACGTCGCTGAGGAACGCGCCGTCGACCGTGACCAGGTAGGTGCCGGCCGGCAGCTCGAAGCCCAGGTCGAGGTCGGTGTTGTTGGCGTTGATCGGGCCGCCGATCTTGTCCACGACCACGGGCGCGTCGAGCGTGGCGACCTCGACGCCGGTGACGCCCTCGGGCACAGCCGGGGCGGCGCCGGTGAGCGCGTCCTTCGCAGCCTGGCTCAGGTCGGCCAGCCGGACGGCGCCGTCCTTGATGTCGGCGCTGGTGACGGAGCCGTTGCGGAGGTCGGCGCCGGTGATGCTGCCGTCGCGGACGTCGCCCCCCACGAGCGAGCCGTCCTTGACGTCGATGCTGCGGATCGTGCCGTTCTGGATCTGCGCGGAGGTGATGAGCTTCGCCGCGGTGGCGCCGGTGGCGCCCAGGGTGACCAGGATCGCGCTGCCGACGGCAACGGCAGCGACCCGGCTCGAGAAGTTGGACATCGTCGTCCCCTTCGATGGTGGTGTCGGGACCTCGCTCGGCCGGGTCCCCGGCCGGGGCCCACGGGGGCCCGGGAGGTCGGTCGCGGGAGCAACCGGGCACCACCGTCGCCGCAGGGTCCGACACAAATCGGCGCCACGGGGGAATCCCGCGTCCACGCCGCTGCGGCTGCCCCCTAGGCTGCAGCCATGGGCAAGCAGGAAGACTTCGTTCTCCGGGCGCTCGAGGAGCGTGACGTCCGGTTCGTGCGGCTGTGGTTCACCGACGTGCTCGGGTTCCTGAAGTCGGTCGCGGTGGCGCCCGCCGAGCTCGAGGGCGCCTTCTCCGAGGGCATCGGCTTCGACGGCTCCGCCATCGAGGGCTTCGCCCGCGTCTACGAGGCCGACATGCTCGCCCTCCCGGACCCCACGACCTTCCAGATCCTGCCGTGGCGCAGCGCCGAGGGACCGGCCACCGCCCGCATGTTCTGCGACATCGTGATGCCGGACGGATCGGCGTCGTACGCCGACCCGCGCAACGTCCTCAAGCGCACCCTCGGCAAGGCGGCGGAGCAGGGCTTCACGTTCTACACGCACCCCGAGATCGAGTTCTACCTGTTCAAGGACGAGCCGCAGCCCGGCCAGGAGCCGGTGCCCATGGACCGCAGCGGATACTTCGACCACGCGGCGCACTCGCACGGCTCGGACTTCCGCCGCGAGGCGATCACCATGCTCGAGGCGATGGGCATCTCGGTGGAGTTCAGCCACCACGAGGCCGGCCCGGGCCAGCAGGAGATCGACCTGCGCTACGCCGACGCGCTGACCACGGCCGACAACATCATGACCTTCCGCACGGTCATCCGCGAGGTCGCGCTGAGCCAGGGCCTGTGGGCGACCTTCATGCCGAAGCCGTTCACGACCCACCCCGGGTCGGGCATGCACACGCACCTCTCGCTCTTCGAGGGCGACCAGAATGCCTTCTACGAGGCCGGCGCCGAGTACCAGCTGTCGAAGACCGGCCGCCAGTTCATCGCGGGCATCCTCAGGCACGCCAGCGAGATCAGCGTCGTCACCAACCAGTGGGTCAACTCCTACAAGCGGATGATGTTCGGCGGCGAGGCGCCGTCGTACATCTGCTGGGGCCACAACAACCGCTCGGCGATGGTGCGGGTGCCGATGTACAAGCCGATGAAGGGCCAGTCCACGCGCGTCGAGCTGCGCACGATCGACTCCGCCTGCAACCCCTACCTCGCGTACGCCGCGGTGCTGGCCGCGGGCCTCAAGGGCATCGAGGAGGGCTACGAGCTGCCCCGCGAGGCCGAGGACGACGTGTGGGCACTCACCGAGCGCGAGCGCCGCAGCCTCGGCATCGAGCCGCTGCCGCGCAACCTCAACGAGGCCATCGGCATCGCCGAGCACTCCGAGCTGCTCGCCGAGACGCTGGGGGAGCAGGTCTTCGACTTCTTCCTCCGCAACAAGCGGGCCGAGTGGGACGAGTACCGCGGACAGGTCTCCGTCTTCGAGCGCGACAGCATGTTGCCTGTCCTGTGAGATGACCCGGGCCAGCCGATGAACGGCGCCAGCCGATGAACCGCGCCAGCCAGCGCACCGAGCTGCTGCGGCTCGGCTTCGTCGACCTCGACCGGGCGCAGGAGCACCTGGCCGAGCTCGGCGCGATCGGCGTCGACCTGCTGGCCTACCTCGGGCGCACGGCCGACCCGGACGCCGCACTGCACGGCCTGTGCCGGCTGGTGGACGCGGCCGAGGACGCCGAGGACCTGCTGGCCGCCCTCGCCGACGACGAGGGCACCGCGATGCGGCTGCTCGGCGTGCTTGGTGCCAGCGCGGCGCTCGCCGACCACCTGGCCACCCACCCGGAGCACTGGCGGGAGCTGACCGACTCGCGGCTCGGGTGCACGCGCCCGGCCGCCTGGGCGATGCGGGCCGGGCTGCTCGAGGCGGTCGCCGGCGAGCCCGACCGCGAGGCCGTCGACGCCCTGCGGGTCGAGTACCGCCGCCAGCTGCTCCGCCTCGCGGCGCGCGACCTGACCCACCACCTCGGTGTCGACGACGCCGCTGCCGAGCTCTCCGACCTGGCCGGCGGCGTCCTCGAGGCCGCGCTGGCCGTGGCCCGCGCCCGGCTCGGCGAGGCCGCCGACGACACCCGCCTGGCGGTCATCGCGATGGGCAAGTGCGGCGGCCACGAGCTCAACTACGTCTCCGACGTCGACGTGGTCTTCGTGCATGAGGGCGACGAGCGGGTGGCCGCCCGGCTGGCGGCGCAGCTGATGCAGGTCTGCTCCGACCACACCGCCGAGGGCACGATCTGGCCGGTCGACGCCAACCTGCGGCCCGAGGGCAAGAACGGTCCGCTCAGCCGCACGCTGGCCAGCCACCAGGGCTACTACGAGCGCTGGGCGGAGATGTGGGAGTTCCAGGCGCTGCTCAAGGCGCGGCCCGTCGCCGGGGACCTCGAGCTCGGCCAGGCCTTCGTCGACATGGTCAGCCCGATGGTCTGGTCGGCCGCCGACCGCGAGGGCTTCGTCGAGGCGGCCCGCGCGATGCGGCGCCGGGTGCTCGACCACATCCCGGCCCGCGAGGCCGACCGCCAGCTCAAGCTCGGCGCCGGCGGCCTGCGGGACGTCGAGTTCGCCGTCCAGCTCCTGCAGCTGGTGCACGGACGCGCCGACGAGCGGATCCGCCCGCCCACGACGCTCAGCGCGCTGGCCCGGCTCACCGAGGGCGGGTACGTCGGTCGCGAGGACGGCGAGTCCCTGCACCGCGCCTACGCCTTCCTGCGCACCCTCGAGCACCGCATCCAGCTCCACCGGCTGCAGCGCACGCACGTCGTACCCTCCGACGACGCGGCGCTGCGCCGCCTGGGCCGCAGCCTCGGCTTCCTCAAGGAGTCGGAGAAGCGGCTCGACGAGACCTGGCAGGGCCACCGCCGTGAGGTGAGCCGCCTGCACCAGAAGATCTTCTACCGGCCGCTGCTCAGCGCCGTCGCGCGGATGGGCGCCGACGAGGTGCGCCTCTCCCCGGAGGCTGCCGGCGCCCGGCTCGCCGCGCTCGGGTACGCCGACCCGCAGGCCGCGCTGCGCAACCTGCAGGCGCTGACCACGGGCGTCAGCCGGACGGCCGCGATCCAGCGCACGCTGCTGCCCGCGATGCTGCAGTGGTTCGCCGAGGCCCCCGACCCCGACGGGGGCCTGTTCGGCTTCCGGCGGATCAGCGAGGTCCTGGGCAGCACGCCGTGGTACCTCTCCACGCTGCGCGACGAGGGGGAGGTCGCCGAGCGGCTCGCCCACCTGCTCGCGACCTCGCGCTACTGCACCGACCTCCTCGAGCGCGAGCCTGCCGGGGTCAAGCTGCTCGCCGGCGACCTCGCCCCGCTGACGGCCGAGGCGATGACCGAGGAGATGCTCGCGACCGGCCGCCGCCAGGAAGGGTTGGAGAAGGGCGTCCGCGCGGTGCGTGCCGTCCGGCGCCGCGAGCTGCTGCGGATCGCGGCCGCCGACGTGCTCGGCCTGATCGACGTCGCCGACGTCGGCTTCGCGCTCACCCGGCTCACCGACGCCACCCTCGCGGCGACCCTCGAGGGCACGATCGAGGCGACGGCCCGCACCCGCGGGCTCGACGAGCCGCCGACCCGGATGGCGATCGTCGCGATGGGCCGGTACGGCGGCTTCGAGCTCTCCTACGGCAGCGACGCCGACGTGCTCTTCGTCCACGAGCCGGTCGAGGGCGTCGACAGCCACGAGGCCGCCACCTTCGCCCGCGTCGTCGCCGAGGAGGTGCGTCGCGTGCTCGGTGCCCCCGGCCCGGACCCGGCGCTCGTGGTCGACGCCGACCTGCGTCCGGAGGGTCGGCAGGGCCCGCTGGTGCGCACCCTCGACGCCTACGCCGCCTACTACGCCAAGTGGTCGCACGTGTGGGAGGCACAGGCCCTGCTCCGCGCCGACGCCGTCGTCGGTGACCCCGGCCTGCGGGAGCGGTTCACCGCCATGGTCGACCCGCTGCGCTACCCGCAGGGCGGGCTGTCGGCGGATGACATCGTCGAGGTGCGCCGGATCAAGGCGCGCGTGGACAAGGAGCGGCTGCCGCGCGGCGCCGACCCCGCGCTGCACCTCAAGCTCGGCCGCGGGGGACTGGCCGACATCGAGTGGACCATCCAGCTGCTGCAGCTGCGGCACGGCGCCGAGGTCCCCGGGCTGCGCACCGCCCAGACCCTCGCCGCGCTCGAGGCGGCGGCCGAGGCGGACCTCATCACCCGCGAGGACGCCCAGACCCTCGCCACCTCCTGGCGGATGGTCACCCGCGTGCGCAACGCGATGCTCCTGGCCCGCGGCCGGGGCAGCGACCAGTTCCCGCGCGGCACCCTCGAGCGCCGGTCGGTCGCCGGGATCCTCGGCTACCAGACCGACGAGACCGACCGCCTGCTCGACGACTACCTCCGCACCACCCGCCACGCCCGCGCCGTCGTCGACCGGGTGTTCTGGGAGTAGCGCGAGCGCGTCGCCTCCTCGCGCCCGGTCGAGGGCCGACGAGCGCCAGCGAGGAGCGAGCCCCGGTGGTTGAGGTGCGACGAGCGCCAGCGAGGAGCCTCGAAACCTCCGGGCCTGTCGGGCGGACTGTGGTGAGCCAGTCCGGTGCACCATGGCCGGTGGTTTCGAGGCTCGGCGCTGGGGCGCCTCGCACCTCAACCGCCGGCGGAGGGCTCGGCGCTGGGGCGCCTCGCACCTCAACCGCCGGCGGAGGGCTCGGCGCTGGGGCGCCTCGCACCTCAACCACCGGCGGCGGGCGGGGCGACGCGGCTCGGGCAGAAAAATGGCGCCGGGCCGCGACCTCTGGGGGGGTCGGTCGCGGCCCGACGCGCCCATCATGGCACATCAATGGTTCTCAAGGACCGCATAGGCGCGGAGTTTCCACGATCGTCGCCGTCCCGCAACCGGGCATGCGTTCGTGGGTTCCCGGCACGCCGGCGGGGGTGGCGGGTGTGATCCCGGTCGCCCCGATTGACGGACGCCTGTTCAGGTACCTGTTACTCGAAGTAGCGTCGAGATCGTGAGGTGCTCCCCGATGATCGTGCTCGCCGAGGAAGCGCCGCCGGCAGGTGGCGCGGCGCTCGACCAGGTCCTGCTCGCGTTCGTGGCGTTCGCCGCGATCTACGTCCCGCTCGGCATCTTCCTGCTGCGCGAGCGGGACGGGAAGCCGACCCTGATCGGGCGGCTCGCCGACCGGGTCTCGGCCGTCGACGGCCTGCCACGGTGGGCCGGGCTGCCCAGCTACCTGGCCCTGCTGTCGCTGGTGGCGTGCGGGTTCGGCGTCTACTGGGACGTCCCGATCCACATGCAGGACGGCCGCGACGAGGGGCCGCTGGCCAACCCGTCGCACTTCCCGATCATGTTCGGGATCTTCTTCTTCCTCGCCGCCGGCGTCATCTCGGCGGCGCTCGCCAAGGACCCGCTGCCGCGTCGTACCGTCCGGCTCACGCCGAGGTGGCGGGTCCCGATGGGCACCCTGGTGCTGCTCGGCGCCGGGATGATCGCCGCGGCCGGCTTCCCGGCCGACGACGTCTGGCACCGCCTCTTCGGCCAGGACGTCACCGAGTGGGGGCCGACCCACGTGATGATGATCGGCGGCGCGGTGACCTGCATCCTCGCGGTCCCCCTGCTGCTCGCCGAGGCCGCGCAGCTCGGCCAGCCGCCCGCGCGGCGCTGGACCCSCCTCGGTGGGCTCGCCACGGGAGGCCTGCGGCTGTTCGGGCGGGTCCTGCCGCCGGTACGGCGCGAGGCGCCCGCCGCGGTGCTGGCGGACCGCTCGGCGTGGGCGACCCGGCTGTGGATGACGATCGTGATCGGCCACTGCATCATCCCGGTCGCCTTCCTGATGGAGTTCGACCTCGGCGTCCCGCAGTTCCCCGCCGCGACGCTGTTCATCATCTCCGGCTTCCTCGCCGGCTGGATCTTCACCGCGGGCCGGCTCTTCTTCGGCCCCGGCGGCGCGCTGGTCACCTGGCTGGCCTACACCGGCCTGCGCCTGTCGATCTACCTGATCACCTTGCCGATCCCGGACATCCACCGCGCGCACTGGCTGCTCCTCCTCGGCCCCGCGCTGTGCATCGAGCTGCTCGCGCTGGTCGTCCGCAACCGCGGGCCGCTCTTCGCCGCGGGCGCCGGCCTGCTGGCCGGATCGGTCGGGCTGGCGACCGAGTGGTGGTGGATGGACGTCTTCCTGCCCTACCCGCTGCCACCGGAGACCGCCCAGATGCCGCTGATGCTCGGTGTGGGTGCGATCGCTGCCGCCGGTGGTGGTCTGCTCGGCTGGTCGTTCGCCCGGCACCTGGAGCGGATCGCCGACCTGCCGGAGGCCTCCGCGCCGCGTCGTGACGGCCTGGCGGTGCGCGGCCGCTGGGTGGGTACGGCGGGCACGCTGGCCTTCATCGTGCTGATGGCCGTCTTCGCCCCACCCACCAGCGCGGGCGAGGTGGAGGTCGTCAAGGACTGCGTCGGCGAGGACTGCCGCACGACGTACGAGCCGGTCGACGGCACCGGCGTGATCATGGGGCGGGTGTCCTACGACGAGGACTGCATCGGCGCCGACGGCTGCGAGGCCGTGGTCACGGTGCGCACCGACCCGGTGGACGCCGCCGACGACGCCGTGTGGGTCTCGGCGCTGGCCTACCAGGGTCGGCAGGACGCCTCCGAGGAGGTCCCGGGCGACGGCATGATCAGCGTCGCGATGGAGCCGACCGGAACGGCGGGGGAGTTCCGTTCGAGCCGTGCCCTCCCGCTGCACGGCAGCTGGAAGACCCTGGTCCGGCTGCACCTGGCGCCGACGACGATGGTCTCGCTGCCGCTGCACATGCCCGCCGACCCGGCCATCGACGGCCCCGCCTCCGGGCTGGTCCGTGTCGACGACGCCACGGAGGCGGCCTTCGTGCACGAGCCGTTCATGCTGCAGCGCGAGCGCAAGCCGGACGTGCCCGCCTGGCTGTGGACCGTGATGTACGGCGTCGTGATCGCCTCGTGGCTCGTGCTGCTCGCGTTCTACGGCTGGCTCTACAGCGCCGCGGCCCGCGCCTCCGGCAGCGACCGGACCCGGCGGCAGGGTGCGCCTGCGTCGTAGCGCGCGTCACGCGGGGGCGGTACGGGGCGGTCCAGGGGCGGCCGGAGTCGTGCGCACGAGGCTCCGTGTGGATACTTAGGTTATGCAAACCTTGGAGGCCGCGGCTGCGCTGGCGCCGGAGCGCGTGGCCGCGTCCTCCGGTCGCGGGGCGCGGGTCGCGGTGCTCGCCGGGGCCACGGCCCTGGTCCTCCTCGGGATCGTGCTCAGCATCGCCCTGGGGGTGCGCGAGGTCGCGATCGGCGAGGCCTGGCGCGCGCTGACCGACCCGGTGGCCGGCAACGTCGACCACGGCGTCATCCGCGGCCAGCGCGTGCCGCGCACCGTCATCGCGCTGCTCGCCGGCGTCGCCCTCGCGCTGGCCGGGGTGCTGGCGCAGGGCGTCACCCGCAACCCGCTGGCCGACCCCGGCCTGCTCGGTCTCAACGCCGGGGCGTCGCTCGGGATCGTGGTCGCCGCCACCGCCTTCGGCGTGCTCTCCCCGCTGGGCGCGATCTGGTTCGCGTTCGCCGGCGCCGCCGTCGCCGCGGTCGTCGTCTTCGCCGTCGGCCACGGCCGTCCGGTGCAGCTCGCCCTCGCCGGCGCCACGGTCACCGCGCTGATCAGCCCGATCACCACGCTGGTCCTCTTCCGCGACGTCGACGCGGTCAACTCGCTGCGCTACTGGGCGGTCGGCGCGCTGACCGGCCGCGACGCCGACGCGGTCTCGGTGCTCTGGCCCTTCGTCGTCTTCGGCGCGGTCCTCGCGTTCTTCCTCGCGCACCGCCTCAACGGGCTGGCCCTCGGCGACGACGTCGCGTCGGCCCTCGGCCAGGGCGTGGGCACGACCCGCGCCCTCGCGGCCGTCGCGATCATCTGCCTGGCCGGCGCGGCCACGGCCCTCGCCGGCCCGATCGCGCTGGTCGGCCTGGCCGTGCCGCACGCTGCCCGGCGCCTGGTCGGCACCGACTACCGCTGGGTCGTCCCGCTGTGCGCGCTGCTCGGGCCGGTGATGCTGATGGCCGCCGACATCATCGGCCGGCTGGTGAAGTCCGACGAGCTGGAGGCCGGCGTGGTCGCCGCGATCATCGGCGCGCCGGTCCTCATCGCCGTGGCCCGCGGCCGGCGGGTGGCCGGGCTGTGAGCGCCGTCGACGTGCCGGCCCCGGGCACGAGCACCGACGCCCTCCGGGTGATCACCGGACTGCGCCGCCGCAGCCGGCTCCGCGTCGCCCTCGTCGTCGCCGTCGCAGCGGCCGCGTGCCTCGCGCTGCTGCTGATGACCTTCGGCCTCGGCGCCGCCGGGGTCCCGCCCGAGCGGTCCCTGCCGGCCCTGTTCGGGGTGGGGGACAGGTTCGACCTGCTCGTCGTGCGGGAGCTGCGGCTGCCGCGCGGGCTGGCGGCGATGGTCGCCGGCCTCGCCTTCGGCCTCGCTGGCGCGCTCTTCCAGTCGACGCTGCGCAACAACCTGGCGAGCCCGGACATCCTCGGCATCTCCGGCGGCGCCTCGCTGGGCGCCGTCACCGCGGTCGTCGGGTACGGCGCCTCCGGCACCACCGTCAACCTCGCCGCCGGCGCGGGGGCCCTCGCGGCCGCGGTTGCGATCTGGGTGCTGGCCTGGCGCAACGGCCTGCACGGCATCCGGTTCGTCCTGGTCGGGGTCGGCATCGCCTACCTCTGCACCTCCCTGATCTCGTGGCGGCTGGCCGAGGCGGAGCTCCGCGAGGCCGGCACCGTGCTGCTCTGGACGGTCGGCAGCGTCGCCGACGTGCGCGACGGCGCCCTCGGCGCGCTGGTGGCCGGCGTGTCCGTGCTGGTCCTGCTCACGCTCCCCGTCGCGCGCGAGCAGCGCGCCCTGGCGCTCGGCGACGAGCACGCCCAGGGCCTCGGGCTGGGCCCGAACCGGTCGCGCGTCGTGGCGCTGCTGATCGGCGTCGGCCTGGTCGCCCTCGCGACCGCCGTGGCCGGCCCGGTGGCCTTCGTCGCGCTGATCTCGCCGGCCATCGCCCGCCGGCTGGTCGACGACGGCGGCCCGGCCCTCGCCGCCTCGGCGGCCATCGGTGCCGCGCTGACCATGGGCGCCGACGTCATCGGGCAGTACGGCCTGCCCGCCGGCCTCACCGCCCCGGTCGGCATCGTCACCGGCCTGGTCGGTGCGCCCTACCTCTTGTGGCTGCTCGCCCGCAGCGAACGAAAGGCACGCCCCTGATGAGCACCTCCATCACCGCCGAGGGCATCACGCTCGGCTACCGCGGCGCCCCCGTCATCGAGGGCCTGCACCTCGAGCTGCCGCCGGGCAAGGTGACCGCCATCGTCGGCCCCAACGCGTGCGGCAAGTCCACCCTGCTGCGGGGCCTCGCCCGGCTGCACCCGATCTCCGCCGGCCGGGTGCGCATCAACGGCAAGGACGCCAGCAGCCTCTCTCGCCGCGAGCTCGCCCGCACCATCGGCGTGCTGCCGCAGACCTCGATCGCGCCCGACGGCGTCCGCGTCGCCGAGCTCGTGGGGCGTGGCCGGTTCCCGCACCAGGGCTGGTTCGGCCGCCACACCAGCCAGGACGACCGCGTCGTGCTCCGCTCGCTCGAGGCCACCGGCGTCGCCGACCTGGCCGAGCGACGGCTCGACGAGCTCTCGGGTGGGCAGCGCCAGCGGGTCTGGATCGCCATGGTGCTGGCCCAGGAGACCGACGCCGTGCTGCTCGACGAGCCGACGACGTACCTCGACGTCACCCACCAGCTCGAGCTCCTCGACCTCCTCGACGACCTCAACGCCCAGCGCGGCACGACCGTCGTGATGGTGCTGCACGAGCTCAACCACGCGGCGCGCTACGCCGACCACATGGTCGTGATGTCCGGGGGCCGGATCGCGGGCCAGGGGGCGCCGGCGGACGTGCTGACCGCCGAGTCGGTGCGCTCGGCCTTCGGCCTCGACGCGGAGGTGGTCCCGGACCCGGTGACCGGGGGACCGCTGGTCGTGCCCAGGGGGCGGACCCGCCTCGGTGTGACCGCAGGCATTTAGGGTAGCCTCACCTCATCTGAAGAACTGCTTCACCTACCTGAGGAGAACCCCTGTGCGGATCACCCGTGCCTTCCGCCGCAGCACGGCGCTCGTGGCCGGCCTCGCGGCCGTGCTCGCGCTGTCGGCCTGCGGCAGCGACGACGGCGGCGACGACAAGGACGCCGGTGCCACGACGCTGGAGGTGACCGACGAGTTCCCGATCACCATCGAGCACGCCTTCGGCACGACCGAGATCACCGAGGAGCCCAAGCGCGTCGCCACGTGGGGCTGGGGCTCCACCGAGGCCGCCATCGCCTCGGGCGTCTACCCGGTCGCCATCGCCGAGCAGCTGTGGACCGTGGGCAAGGGCAACCTGCTGCCCTGGGTCAAGGAGGCGTACGACGAGGAGGGCATCGACCACCCGACGCTGCTCCCCGACGACGGCACCGGCGCCACCGTGCCCTACGACGAGTTCATCGCCGCGAAGCCCGACCTGATCCTCGCGCCGTACTCCGGCATCACCAAGGAGCAGTACGAGCAGCTCGCCGAGATCGCCCCGACCGTCGCCTACCCCGAGGCGCCGTGGACGACGACCTGGCAGGACACGATCACGATCACCGCGCAGGCCCTGGGCCGCAGCGAGCACGGCCAGACCATCCTCGACGAGATCGACACCTACCTCGCCGACCAGGCCGAGGAGCACCCCGAGTTCGAGGGCAAGACCATCGCCGCGCTCTACCCGGGCCCGAACTCCGTCTCGCCCTACACCGAGCTCGACCCGCGCCTGGCGATCCTGACCAAGCTGGGCTTCGACGTCGCGCCGAGCGTGGCGGAGCTGGACACCTCCAACGGCGGCTTCTACTACGAGCTGAGCTGGGAGGAGGTCGACAAGATCGACGCCGACGTCGTCGTGACCTACTTCGACGACGACAAGCAGGCCGCGGCCTTCCTGGAGGACCAGAAGGCGCTGGCGATCCCTGCCGTGAAGAACGGCAGCGTCGCCCAGGTGGTCGGCCGCGAGAAGATCTCGGCCGTCTCGCCCCCGACCGCGCTCAGCTTCAAGTGGGCCGGCGGCATGCCGGAGCTGGTCACCCTGCTCTCGGAGGCCGTTGCCGACTGACGTTGCCCTCTCGTCGAGGTGCGACGGCGCCGTGGCGCCTCGCACCTCGACCACCGGGACGGGGTGCTCAGTAGGACTTCGGCAGGCCCAGCATCTGGGTGCCGATGTGGGCGAGCACGAGCTCCTCGGCGACCGGGATGTTCTTGGCGATCCGGGCGTCGCGGAAGATCCGCTCGACCGGGTACTCCTTCGAGTAGGCCATCCCGCCCAGGGTCTGGAAGGCCTGGTTGGCGGCCTCCCAGCCGACCTGGGCGCCGGTGAGCTTGGCGATGTTGGCCTCGTTGCCGCACGGGCGGCCCTGGTCGAAGAGCCAGGCGGCCTGGTAGGTCATCAGCCGGCCGAGCTCCGCCTTCGCCTTGAGCTGGGCCAGCGGGAACTGCAGGGCCTGGTTGGCGCCGATCGGGCGGCCGAAGACCTCGCGCTCCCGGGCGTAGTCGCAGGCGATCCGCAGTGCCGCGTCCGCCGTGCCGACGCCACCGGCCGCCGCGAGGACCCGCTCGGGGTTGAGCACGTCCCACAGGACCCCGAAGCCGGCGTCGACCTCGCCGATGACGTTCTCGGCCGGGACCCGCACGTCGTCGAGGAAGACCTGGCTCGAGCACAGGATGTTGCTGCCCATCTTCGGGATGGGCGTGTACGACAGGGTGCCGGCCGCGAGGGCCTCCTTGACGTCGACGAGGAAGAGCGTGAAGCCCGCGGTGCGGGGGAGGCCGCGCTCCTTCGTCTGGTCCGCCGGGATCGTGCGGGTGACCGCAACCATCCAGTCGGCGTTCTCGACGTTGGAGATCCAGACCTTCTGGCCCTTGATGACGAACTCGTCGCCGTCGCGGCGGGCGGCGGTCTTGATCTCGATCGCGTTGCTGCCGGCGTCCGGCTCGGTCAGGGCCAGGCAGAACTGGATCGACCCGTCGGCGAGGCCGGGCAGGATCCGCTGCTTCTGCTCCTCGGTGCCGTGGCGGGTCAGTGTCATCGCGCCGAAGCCGGGCGTGGTGACGTAGAAGAAGGTGCCCGCGACGCCGCCGGAGGCGCACAGGGTCATGTTCGCCACGGCCAGCTCGAGCAGGCCCTGCCCGCCGCCGCCGTACTCCTCCGGCACGCAGAGGCCGAACCAGCCGCCCCGGGCGAGGTCGTCGAAGGCCTCCTGCGGGAAGCGGTGCTCCTCCTCGCAGCGCGACCAGTAGGCGTGGTCGTACCTCGCGGCGACGGCGGCGACGCCCTCGCGGACGGCGAGGGCGGAGTCGGGCAGGTCGAAGTCCATCGGGATCCTTGCAGGCGAGTTGGCTCAGACGAGGGGGCGGCGGAACCGTCGGCGCAGGCGCAGGTCGGCCAGCCAGAGGTTGAAGGGGAAGATCCGCAGCGCGGTGGGCAGCCGCCGCTCGACCGCGCCGAGGGTGCGCAGCAGGCGGTCGAACCGTCGCTGCTGGCGCGGGGTCCAGGACAGGCCCATCGCCTCGCGGAACAGGGGCGGCAGGAAGCCGGTCGTGACGAAGACCAGGAAGGGCGCGAGGAGGCGGAACGGCGGCGGGAAGTTCCGCAGCGTGGTCAGGTGCATGAGGTACGCCGCCATGTCGGGGTCGATGTCGACCTCGGCGAGCGACTCCTCCCAGTAGCGGTCGAAGGCCGCGCGGTCGGCCGGCCAGGCCTCGGCGGGCATCTGCAGCGTCGTGCCGAAGCGGGCGCAGTGCGCGTAGAGCGCGTCGGCCCGATCCGCGGGTAGGGGGCCGTGCATCTTCTCGATCATGTCGACGGTGCCGTAGTAGAGGCAGGCCGCGACCCAGGTCTGCAGCCGCGGGTCCATCGCCCGGTACTCGACCTTCTCGCCCGGCCGCGAGTACACCTGCGCGTGCTGCCGGTTGACCTCCTTGCGGAAGGCGGTGCGCTCCTCGTCGGTGCCGAGCAGGGCGACGGCGAGGTAGGTGAACGTGGTGCGCCCGCGCTTGAAGGGGTGCTTCATCGCCGAGCCGTCATCCACCCGGCTGTTCATCACGCCGTGGCCGACGCCCGGCCAGCTCAGCTGCATGATCACGTTCGCCGGCCCCGCGAGGTGGGCGCCCATCCCGGAGACGTGGTCGCGCATGTCGAACCAGACGGGGACGGGCAGGTCGCGCTGCCGCGGACGATGCGGGGCGGTCTCGGCTCCGGTGCTCACCCCGTCAGCCTAGACTGTTGTTGGCAGGCTGCCAATAGTAGTCTCGCGGCATGCCAGGAGCCGTCGCACGTCGCCAGCGCCTCTCGCCGGACCAGCGCCGTGAGCTCATCCTGGCCGCGGCCGAGCGGCTCTTCGCCGAGCGTCCCTACGTCGAGGTCTCGACCACCGAGCTCGCCGCTGCGGCCGGGGTCGCCCGGGGCCTGCTCAACCACTACTTCGGCGACAAGCGTGCGCTCTACCTCGAGGTCGTGCGCCGGGCCGCGCTGCTGCCGACCATCGAGGACGTGCCCCTGCCGGTCGGCTCCCTCGAGGAGCGCGTCGACGCCGCGGTGCACTGGTTCCTCGGGTCCATCACCCCCGAGCGGGCCAGCTTCCTGACCATCGGCGCGGCCGAGGGCGTCGGCGACGACGCCGAGGTGCGCTCGATCCTCGCCCGCGCCCACGACCTGGCGGCCGGGCGCGTCCTCGAGCTGGTCGGCGGCGACCCGGAGGACCCGGCGGCGCGGGCCTGCGTGCGCGCCTTTGGTGAGCTGGCCCGCGGCGTCATCCGGGAGTGGTCGCGCTCGGGGACGCTCACCCGCGAGCAGGCGCACCGGCTGCTGCGCGAGTCCCTGCTGACGATCGTGCAGGACGTGCTGCCCGCCCTCTGAGCCCCGCTTGGCGGCCCGGTCCCACTCCCCGGGACGAACCAACCTCCGACCAATGTCCGCGGGTCATGCTGGCGTGACGACTTCACTTCTCGGGGGAGATCGACATGGGGAAAACACCGGGGCGCGAGCCTGCCGCCACACCGTCCGCACCATCCACCGCGCCGAAGGGTCCGACCGCTGCCGCCGGACCGACGACCGGCGTCGGCCGACGCTCGTTCGTCGGCTACGTCGTCGGTGGGACGTCGCTGATGGTCGCCGCGGACCTGACCGTGGGGGCGACGCCGGCCGGCGCCGTACCGATCCCGTCGCTGCCGCAGGTCGCCGAGGTCTACGACCTCAACGACTTCCTCACCCACTGCGCGCTGCCGACGTCGAACAAGATCGGCATCACGATCGACGAGTCCGGTGACGCGCACTTCGCGCTGCCCCGCATGGAGGTCGGCCAGGGCATCACCACCGCCGTGGCGATGCTGATCGCCGACGAGCTCGACCTGCCGCTGGAGCGGGTGCACGTCACCCTCGCGCCTGCGCGCCAGGAGCTGCTGTTCAACCAGCTCACGGGCGGGTCGAACACCATCATCTCGATGTACACCCCGGTCCGCGTCGCGGCCGCGGTCGCCCGCAAGGCGCTGCTGGACGCGGCCGCCATCCAGCTCGGCGCCCTCGTCGACACGCTGGTCACCAAGGCCGGCGTGATCCTCGCACCCGGCGGCGCCTCGGTGGCGTACGGCGACGTGGCGGCCGACGCGGCCAGCGCGAGCACGAAGCGGGTGAAGGTCACCCTCAAGGCGGCGGGGGAGCGCACCCTCGTCGGGACGCCCCAGCGACGCATCGACGCCCTCGACGCGGTCACCGGACGCAAGAAGTTCGCGATGGACCTCGACGTCCCCGACGCGCTGCCGACGATGGTGTGCCGGGCCCCCGACCTCAACGGCACCGCCCGTTCGGTGCGCAACCAGGCCGAGGTCGAGGCGATGCCCGGCGTCACCCACGTCGCGATCATCCCGACCGGCGTCGCCGTGCGGGCCCGCACCTTCGGCCAGTGCATCGACGCCGTCCGCGCGCTCGACGTCGAGTGGCGGTCCGGCACGGTGCCCGGCAAGGACGCCGACGCCGTGCTGGAGGAGCTGCGCAAGGCGCAGCTGCCCCTCGTGGTGCCGAAGCTCGGCGCCACCTCGGTCGAGGCCGAGTTCGTCTTCCACTTCCGCAGCGGCTCCGCCCTCGAGCCCAACTGCGCGGTCGCCGACGTCCGCGACGGCACCGCGACCGTGTGGGGCGGCCTGAAGTCGCCCATCGACGCGCAGTCGAAGGTCGCCAAGGCGATCGGCCTGCCGCAGTCGAAGGTGACGGTCCACGTGGTGGAGGGCGGAGGCTCGTTCGGCCGCAAGCTGTTCAGCGACGCCGCGATCGAGGCGGCCCACGCGTCGAAGGCGTTCGGTGCCCCGGTGAAGCTGATGTGGCACCGGGCCGACGAGCCCCGCCAGGGTCGCGTCCACCCGATGGCCACCTCCCGGATCCGGGCCACCGTGCTCGCCGGCAGCGTGATCAGCTTCGAGCAGCGGCACACCAGCGTGCCGACCGACTTCACCCACGGGCTCGGGGAGCGGCTCACCGCCGAGGTCGCTGCGCTCCCTACCGGGCTGGCGAACCTCGGCTTCGCGGAGACGATCTTCCTGCTCACCCAGGAGCTGCCGTACAGCTTCGGTGTCATCACCCAGCTGCTCAACGAGCCGGGGCTCGCCGCCGACCGCTTCAACACCAGCTCGGTGCGCAACATCTACTCGCCCGACGTCGCGACCGCCAACGAGCTGATGGTCGACCAGCTGGCCGCCCGGCTGAAGAAGGACCCGGTCGCCTTCCGGCGCAGCCACCTCAAGAGCAAGGTCGTGCGCCGGGTTCTCGACCGTGCCGCCGAGCTGGGGGAGTGGGGCAAGGCCATGCCCGCCGGCACAGCGCAGGGGATCGCGGTGCACAAGGAGTACAAGGGCGCCACGGCCGTGCTCGTGGAGATCGACTGCCGGCCGGAGACGGTCAACCGCAAGGTCCGCGACGGCGTCACCGGCCCGCGGGTGACGAGGGCGACCGTCGTCGTCGACGCCGGCGTCGTGATCAACCCGCGCGGGGTCGAGGCGCAGATGATGGGCGGCTTCTCCGACGGCCTTGCCCAGGCGCTGACCTACAGCAACCACCTCGTCGACGGGCACTTCCTCGAGGCGAGCTGGGACAACTCCGCCTACACCCGGCAGTGGAACGTGCCCCTCGAGTTCCGCTGCGAGGTGCTCGAGTCCGACAGCCGCGAGCCCGGAGGTGTCGGCGAGGCCGGCGTCGCCTCGTCGATGGCGGCCGTGGCCTGCGCGTACGCACGGGCCACCGGCACCCTGCCCACGGAGTTCCCGATCAACTTCCGCGACCCGCTCCACTTCGAGCCCAAGTCGTTCGTCCCGCCCGTCCCCGCGTCGCCGGTCGACGGCCTCGACCACACGTACTGAGAGACCACCGAGAGGCGACCTGCGATGCCGAAGCACACCTTCCAGCTCAACGGCGAGACCGTGACCGTCGACGTCGAGGACGACGTCCGCATCCTGTGGGTCCTGCGCGACGTCCTCGGTGTCACGGGCCCGAAGTACGGGTGCGGGATCAACGTCTGCAAGGCCTGCACGTCCCACATCAACGGCAAGGCGTTCAACCCCTGCGCCGTGCCCGTGTCCGCCGTCCGCGAGGACGACGAGATCACGACCATCGAGGGCCTTGCCGACACCGTCGACGGCGACGGGCTCCACCCGATGCAGGAGGCCTGGCTCGAGCACGACGTCGCCCAGTGCGGCTACTGCCAGCCCGGCCAGATCATGGCCGCGGTCGCGCTGGTCAACAAGGTGCGCGCCGAGGGCCGCGCGATCACCGAGGACGACCTGGACGGGATCCGCAACGTGTGCCGGTGCGGCACCTACAACCGGATCCGCGACGCCGTGCGCACCGGAGCCGCGGCGATGGGCTGATTCGCCCCGCGGAACCGTACGATTCGCCGGTGGAACGGATCGACCCCGACGAGCTCGCGATCGCGATCAAGGTGCTGAAGCAGATCCCGGAGCTGCACCCCGATCACGAGGACGTGCGCACGATGAAGCGCGCGGCGTCGTACATGTACAAGCTGATCAAGAAGTCGCGCCGTGCCGAGATCCGCCAGGAGCGGCAGCGGCACGACCAGGAGATCATCGAGAAGACGGCGACCGGGTCGCCGATGCGCATCGACGACGAGACGGCCGGCATCCCGCTGGTGTCGACGGCGCAGGGGGCGTTCGCGGGCGAGCTGATCACCGCCCGCGGGTGCTACATCTGCAAGGAGGACTTCACCCTCGTCGACGCGTTCTACCACTGGCTGTGCCCGCGCTGCGCGGCGAAGAGCCACGCCAAGCGCGACCAGCGCACCGACCTCACCGGCAAGCGGGCCCTGCTGACCGGTGGCCGCGCCAAGATCGGGATGTACATCGCGCTGCGGCTGCTGCGCGACGGTGCGCACACCACGATCACGACCCGTTTCCCGAAGGATGCGGTGCGGCGCTTCGCGGCCCAGGAGGACTCCGCGGACTGGCTGCACCGGCTGAAGGTGGTCGGCATCGACCTGCGCGACCCCACCCAGGTCATCTCGCTGACCGACGACGTCGCCGCGGACGGCCCGCTCGACATCATCATCAACAACGCCTGCCAGACCGTGCGCCGCCTGCCGGGTGCCTACACGCACCTCATCGACGGCGAGGCCGCCGAGCTGCCCACCGCCGAGTCGCTCGGTGTCAAGGCGCTGCCCGAGATGGTCACCTTCGACCGGATCTCCGAGGCGCACCCGGCTGCGATCGCCGGGGCCCTGTCCTCGACCGCGGTCGCGCACCACGAGGGGGAGTCGACCGAGTCGGCGCTCGCCGCGCACAACGCCGCGAGCCTGACCGCGCTCGCGCTCAAGGCGGGCGGCGCGTCGCTGGAGGCCCACCTGGCCGGCACCGCGATCGACGCGGGCGGCCTGATCCCCGACGTGCAGACCAACAACTCGTGGACCCAGGTCCTCGACGAGGTCGACCCGCTGGAGCTGCTCGAGGTGCAGTTCTGCAACGCCATCGCGCCGTTCCTCATCAACTCCCGGCTCCGGCCGGCGATGCGGGCCGCGGTGCAGAACGGTGCCCGCCGCGCCTACGTCGTCAACGTCTCGGCGATGGAGGGACAGTTCTCCCGCCGCTACAAGGGGGCCGGCCACCCGCACACCAACATGGCGAAGGCCGCGCTGAACATGATGACGCGGACGTCGGCCGGCGAGCTGTTCGAGACCGACATGATCCTGATGACGGCCGTCGACACGGGCTGGATCACCGACGAGCGCCCGCACCACGAGAAGCTCCGCATTGCCGCCGAGGGCTGGCACGCGCCGCTCGACCTCGTCGACGGCGCCGCCCGCGTCTACGACCCGATCGTGCGCGGCGAGGCCGGTGAGGACCTCTACGGCTGCTTCCTCAAGGACTACGAACCGTCCCCCTGGTGACCCCGGGCTGCACGCGCGGACGCCGGTGCGGCACCCTCGGGGCGTGACCGACGTCTCGTCCTGCGGCCCGTGGGCCGTCATCGCCGGTGGCTCCGAGGGCACCGGCGCCGCGTTCGCCGACCAGCTCGCCGCCGACGTCCAGGTGCCCGGGACCGGGGAGGACGCATGAGCAGCACCGAGGAGCGGGTCGCCGCGCTGGAGGGTCTGGTCGCCGCCCAGCAGGAGCGCCTCCGGCAGATGGAGGACCAGCAGGCGATCGCCCAGCTGATCGCCTCCTACGGGCCCCTGGTCGACGCAGGCGAGGCCGACCGGGTCGCGGCACTGTGGACCGAGGACGGCAGCTACGACGTCGAGGACTGGCACATGGCCGACCGCGCGGCCGTCGCGGCGATGGTGCGCTCCGACGCCCACCAGGGCCTGATCAGCCGGGGCTCGGCGCACTTCCTCGGCCCCGCCCACGTTTCCGTGGACGGCGACACCGCGGTCGCCGTGTGCGAGTCGGTGCTCGTGGTGCAGCAGGAGAGGCACCCGGTCGTGGCCCGGATTGCCGCCAACCTCTTCGAGCTCGCCCGCACCCCGGAGGGCTGGCGGATCACCCGCCGCACCACGCGTGGCCTGCGCGGCACCCGGGAGGCCCACGACCTGCTGGCCGGGCGGGTCCCGACGGACTGACGCCTGACGGGGCCGCGGTCGGTAGGGTTCCGCCCATGAGCCGCGACATGGTCGATGCGTACGTCGAGCGCCTGCTCGAGGAGTTCACCGGCAACGAGTCGCTGTCGAAGGACGACCACGGCGGCTACCCGTTCCGGCACGGCAACAGCGCCTACACCGTGCGGGTCGTCGGCAACGACGACCGCCCCGCGGTACGGGTGTGGTCGGTCGCGCTGCACGAGGTCGACGAGAGCCCCGAGCTCCTCGGCGTGCTCAACGAGATCAACCAGCGCCTGCTGCACGCCCGGGTCTACTGGGCCGACAAGGCCGTGGTGTTCGAGGATGCCCTCGCGGGGCTGACGCTCAACAAGGGCACGCTCGAGTCGTCGCTCGTGGACGTCGCCGAGGCCAGCAACTTCTTCGGGCCGCGCCTGAAGGAGCAGTTCGGCGGTGGGCTGACCTTCGAGGACGACCCGGCCGAGGAGGCCGCCGACCCGACGGCGGAGCCCGCGGCCGGCGACGGGCTCTACCTCTAGTCCTCGCCGAGCGCCGCGGCGTCGTCCGGGTCCCGCTCCACGGGTACGACGGCGACAGTGGTCCGCGCGCGCTCGACGACCGCCGTGGCGATCGACCCGGTGACCAGCCGGCCGAGGGTGTCGACGGGGTGACGGCCGACCACGACCAGGTCCCAGTCGCCGGTGTGCCGACCGACCACGTCGTCGACGAGGCCGTGGTGCACCCGCTGGCTCACCTCGACGTCGGGGTACGTCTCCGCGAACCCGGCGAGCGCCTCGGCGAGCGCGAGGTGGGCCTCGTCGCCGACGCCGAGGTCGTCGTCCTCGAGCCGGACGTTGCGCAGCCCGGCGACCGCCGCGACGACGTCCCACGTGCAGTGGACCGCGGTCAGCGGCTCGCCGCGCAGGGACGCCTGCTGGAAGGCGAATTCGAGGACCGGCGACGACGAGGAGGTCGCGTCGACGGCGACCAGCACGCCGCGGCCGCCGCGCTCCTCGTCGCGGGGTCGGCAGACGACGACCGGGCACCACGACAGCCGGGTGAGCGCCGTACCGACGGAGCCCAGCAGCACGCTGCGCAGGAAGCCGCGACCGTGGGAGCCGACGACGACCAGGTGGGCGTCGCGGGACAGGTCCACCAGCGCCGGTCGGGGGTCGAGGTCGACGCTCACGCCCGAGGCGTCCACCGTCGGCTCGAGCTCGCGGACCGCGACGAGGGCGTCCCGGTTGACCCGGTCGGCGTCACCGCCGCCGGCGGTCACGACGACGAGCGGACGGTGCTCGCGGCGCGCCTGCGCGGCTGCCCAGCGCAGGGCACGGGCGGCGTGGCGGGAGCCGTCAGCGCCGACGACGATGCTGCCCGGGGCGATGGCAGGGATGCTGGTCACGGGTTCCGTCCTCGGGTCCGGGTGGTCAGTCGCGCTCGGCGGGCTCGGCCTGCGGCACGACGAGCACGGTCGTGCGCGCCCGCTCGACCACCGCGGTCGCCACCGAGCCGGTCAGGAAGCGCAGCAGGCTGTCGACCGGGTGGCGGCCGACGACGACGAGGCTCCAGCCGTCGCTGCCGGTCGTGAGCAGCTCCTCCGCGACGCCGCGGCCCAGCTGCAGGTCGGTGGCCACCTCGGGGAACTTCGTGCGCATGCCGGCGACGCTCTCGGCGAGCAGCAGGCGCTGCTGCTCCAGGCCCGCCTCGTGCGGCGAGACGAGGCCGGGGCCCGCCAGCGCGGCGACCTGGTCCCAGACGCAGTGCATGACGGTCAGCGGCACGTCGAGCAGCGACGCCTGGTGGAACGCGGCCTCGATGACGGGCAGCGACTCCGGCGTGCCGTCGGCGCCGACGAGGACCCCGCGCAACGGGGCACCGCCACCGCGGGGACGGCAGACGAAGACGGGGCAGGCGGCCTCGCGGCTGACCGACGCGCTCACCGAGCCGAGCAGCTTGCTCCGGAAGGCGCCCCGGCCCCGGGAGCCGACCACCAGCGCGTGCACCCGGTGGGACAGGTCGACGAGCACCTGGCGCGGGTCACCGACGAGGACCTCGGCAGAGGCGTCGAGGCCGGGCCGCAGGTGCTGCACCACCCCGAGCGACTCATCGGCGACCGCACGGCCGTGCGCCACGAGCTCCTCGACGGTGGGTGCGTAGGCCGCCCCGACGCCGGACCACGCCATGGCCGGAGCGAGCGGCGAGCCGGTCGCGGCGACGACGACCAGCGGCCGGCGCTGGAGCCAGGCCTGCTCGGCCGCCCAGTGGACGGCGCGGACGGCGTCCTCGGAGCCGTCCGTCGCGACGACGACGCTGCTGGGGTTGATCGTGCTGGTCATGGCTCCAGCCTCGCTCAGGCGGCCGGTCCGGCGGCACGGGCCGAGGCCCCCGGCTGGGTGGGACCTTCGGCCCCTCCCGCGGCGGCGTCGGGGCCGGCGGGAGCCAGCACCACCGTGCGGTCGACCAGGCCACGGCCCGCGGTCCCGTGGGTGATCCACAGCACCGAGCGCTCGCGGTCGCCGTCGAGCACCTCGCGGGCCAGCTGCTCGGCCGTGGCGTGGTCGAGGTGGGCGGTCGGCTCGTCCAGGACGAGGACCGGGTGCCCGGCGAGCAGGGAGCGCGCGACGCCGATCCGGGCGCGCTCGCCGCCGGAGACACCGGCATGGCCGGTCCCGAGCCAGGTCCCCGTGCCGTCGGGAAGGCTGTCGACCCAGTCCCCGAGGCAGGCCGCGCCCAGCGCCGCCTCCACCTCCGCGTCCGTCGCGGCGGGCCGGGCCAGGCGCACGTTCTCCAGCAGGGTCGTGGCGAACACGTGCGGCTGGTCGTCGACCAGGCCGCCCTGCCGGCGGACGTCGTCCGGCGAGGTGGCGGCGAGGTCCGCGCCGCCGAGCCGCGCAGTGCCGACGGCTGGGTCGAGGAAGCGCAGGAGCACCGCAGCCACCGTGCTCTTGCCGGTGCCCGACGCCCCGACGAGCGCGACCCGGTCGCCGGGTGCCAGGTGGAGGCTCACGGGGGAGGTGAGCGGGGAGTCCGGGGCCCAGCGGGCCCGCACGCCGTCGAGGTGGACGTCGTCGCCCTCCGGTGCGGCGGCGTCCCTCGGGGCCACGACGGCCGGCGTGGCGTGCTCGAGCACGGCCAGCCGGGCCTCGGCCGCCTCGGTGCGCGCGGCGAGCACGCCGGCGTCGGCGACGGGCAGGGCGACGTCGGCGAGCGCGAGCGGCAGCAGCACGAGCAGCGCCATCACCGGTCCGCCCAGCGTGCCGTCGGCGACCGGACCCGCGCAGAGGGCGGCAACCGTGGCGACGGCCGCGCCGCTGGCGGCGAGCACCAGGGTGCGGGAGGCGGCGAGCCATCCGGCGGTGGTGGCCGAGACCCGACCGAGGCGGGCGCTCACCCCGGCGACCCGGTCCGCGGCTGCGGTCGTGCGCTGCCACATCCGCAGGTCCTCACCCACCTGGAGCGCGTCGACGACGGTGCGGGACAGCTCCGCCCGCAGGCCGACCAGGCGGCGCTCCGCAGCCCGGGCACCGTGGCGCGCGAGCAGGTGGGCGAGGCCGGAGGCGCCGCCGAGGCCGAGCACCACCAGGGCCGACGCGGGCTGCAGCAGGGTCGCGACGAGCGCCGCCAGCGCCGTGACGAGGGCGAGCTGGCGCACCGGCAGCAGCACCCGAAGCTGGCGGTCGACCACGCTGTCGACGTCGTCGACCACCGAGGTGAGCAGGTCACCGCGCCGCCGGCCGAGCCGCGCCGGCACGAGGGGCACCAGGGCGTCGTACACCCGGACGCGACGGCGCGCGAGCATCCGAAGGGCGGCGTCGTGCCCGCGCAGCCGCTCGACGTAGCGCAGCAGCGGCCGCGCAAGGCCGAAGGCGCGCACGCCGACGACGGCGACGAGCAGGGTGAGCACGGCGGGACGGGTCGAGGCCTGCACGATCAGCCAGCCGGCCGTCGCGGTCAGGGCGACACCGGACGCGGACGCGAGCGCACCGATCACCGTCGCGCCGGCGAGGGCCCACCCCTCGCGCGGGGGTACGACGACGGGCTGGTCCGTCGCCGGGGCGTCGGCCGGGGTGTTGGTGGGGCCCCCGGCCCGGGGCGCCGGGACGGCCGCGGACGGGACCACCCGCTCGACCGGCGCGGGTGCCGGCAGCTCGAGGACCGTGTCGGCGAGCTCGACCAGCCGGGGCCGGTGCGCGACCACGACGACACCGCTGCGACGGGCGAGGCTGACGATCGTGTCGGCGATGACCTGCTCGGTGAGGTCGTCGAGGTGGGCGGTCGGCTCGTCGAGCAGCACCCAGGGCCGGTCGGCGAGGACCACCCGGGCCAGCGCGAGCCGGGCGCGCTCGCCGGCGGACAGCGTGGCGCCGTCCTCGCCGAGCGGCGTGGCCAGGCCTGCGTCGAGCTGGCGCACGCGCACCTCGAGCGCGACCTCGCGCAGCGCGGCCCACAGCTCGTCGTCGGTCGCGTCGGGGCGGGCCAGGCGCAGGTTGTCGGCGATGGTGCCGTCCACGAAGTGCGGCTGCTGCGGCAGCCAGGCGACCTGGGCCTGCCAGTGGTCGACCCGGTCCGGGGAGGCGGTGACCCGCTCGACCTCGTCGGCGTCGACCACCGGCCCGGCGGTGACCGCGCCGCCGTCGACCGGCAGCAGCCCGGCGATGGCTGCCAGCAGCGTGGACTTGCCGCACCCGGAGGGGCCGGTGACCGCGGTGATCCCGGTGTCGGGGACGACCGCGGACAGGTCGCGCACGGCTGGCGTCGTCCGGCCGGCGTGGGTGACGGTGAGGTGGTCGATCCACAGCGGTGTGCGCGGGGGAGCCGGGAGGTCGACCGCGGCGAGGGCGTCGGGCGAGGTGGTCAGCAGCTCGTGGGCGGACTCGAAGGTGGCGGCACCCTCGGCGGCGGCGTGGAACTCCGCACCCACGCGCCGCAGCGGCCAGTAGGCCTCGGGGGCGAGCAGCAGCACGACGAGCGCGGTGGGCAGGTCCAGCGAGCCCGACGCGAGCCGGACGCCCACGGTGACGGCGACCAGGGCGACCGAGAGGGTGGCCACCAGCTCGAGGACCGCGGAGGACGCGAACGCGATGCGCAGGGTGCGCAGTGACGCCCGGCGGTAGCGGTCGGTGACCTCGGCGATCCGGCCCGACTGCGCCCGCGCCCGACGGTGGGCGACGAGGGTCGGCAGCCCGCGGACCACGTCGAGGAAGTGGCCCGACAGCGAGGCCATCGCCCGCCACTGCTCCTCGGCGCGGTCGCGGGTGGCCAGGCCCACGAGCGCGCCGAACACCGGGACCAGCGGGAGGGTCAGCAGCACGATCAGCGCGCTGAGCAGGTCCTGGGTGGCCAGCACCACGACGGTCAGCGGGGGCAGCACGCCGGCGACGACGACGGCCGGGACGTAGCGGGTCAGGTACGGCTCGGCGGCCGCGACGCCGCGGGTGGCCAGCGCCGCGACCTCGTCGTCCGGCTCCGGGCCGGCGGACCGGTCGAGGGCCGTGCGCACGAGCCGGTGCCGCAGCACCGTGCCGACCGACGACGCGGCTCGGGCGGCGAGCACGTCGCCGACGCCGCCGACTGCGCCGCGCAGGGCGAGCAGGCCGGCCACGGCCAGTCCCCAGGGCAGCACGTCGCGGTGGTCGAGGACCGCGACGACGAGGCCGGTCACCACCCACGCCTGGGCGATGACCAGCACCCCACCGACCAGGCCGGCGCCGACGACCCCGGCCAGGGCGCCCCGGGCAGGCGCCAGGAACCCCCGCAGGCGTGGGTCCGCGGGCCTCATCGGCCGGCGGGGGCGGTCGCCGCGGGGGAGACCGGGATGTGGTGCGTGGCGATCCGCTTGCGGAACACCCAGTAGGTCCAGCCCTGGTAGAGCAGCACCAGCGGGGTGAAGACCACCGCGGTGACCGTCATGATCCCCAGCGTGTACGACGTCGCGGCGGCGTTGGTCGTCGTCAGGCTCGTGCCCGCGGCGAGCGTCGTGGGCATCACGTCGGGGAAGAGGGCCAGGAACAGCCCGCCCACCGCGAGCGCGATGGTGACGAAGGTGCCGAGGAACGCCCAGCCCTCACGACCGGCCCGGGCAGCCGCGCCGGCGCCGACCAGGGTCGCGGCGGCGACGACGAACGCCACCAGCGAGCCGGTGGAGCCGGTCTGCTGCTGGGTCCAGGCCAGGAAGACCACCGCGAGCAGGGCGGTCACCCCGACGGCGGGGACGGCCAGCCGCCGGGCGCGGTGCCGGATCTCGCCGTCGGTCTTGAGGGCGATGAACAGCGCACCGTGGGTGAGGAACAGCGCCAGCGTGGTCAGCCCGCCCAGCAGGGCGTACGGGTTGAGCAGGTCGAGGAAGCCGCCGGCGTACTCCAGGTCGGCGTCGATCGGCACGCCCCGCACGATGTTCGCGAACGCGATGCCCCACAGCACCGCGGGCACGAACGAACCGATGATGATCGCGAGGTCCCAGTTGCGGCGCCACCGCGCATCGTCCCGCTTGGCGCGGTACTCGAACGCCAGGCCGCGCACGATCAGCGCGACCAGGATCAGCAGCAGCGGCAGGTAGAACCCGCTGAACAGCGTCGCGTACCACTCCGGGAAGGCCGCGAAGGTCGCCCCGCCCGCGACCAGGAGCCACACCTCGTTGCCGTCCCACACGGGTCCGATGGTGTTGATCATGACGCGCCGCTCGGTGTCGTCCCTCGCCAGCGTCGGCAGCAGCATCCCGACGCCGAAGTCGAAGCCCTCCAGGGTGAAGTAGCCGATCCACAGGACCGCGATCAGGATGAACCAGACGGTCGTGAGCTCCATGGTGAATGTCCTCGTCTGCCAGGTGGTGGCTGGTCGGTCGGTGTCGGGTCAGTACGCGAACGCCATCGGGCGGTCGTCGCCGGCGGCGTCGGGCACGTCGGCCGGCAGCTCGTCGGCCCCACGGCGGATCCAGGTCAGCAGCAGCCGCACCTCGATGACGGCGAGGACGCCGTACACCGCGGTCAGCGTGAGCAGCGAGATCCACGCCTCGGCCGTGGTGAGGCCGGGGGAGACGGAGTGCTCGGTCGTCATCAGCCCGAACACCGCCCACGGCTGGCGGCCGATCTCGGTGAAGATCCAGCCGAACGAGTTCGCGAACAGGGGCAGGAACGGGAGCGCGATCGCAGCGGCCAGGACCGCACGCCCCTGCGGCGTGCGACCGCGGCGGGTGACCCACAGGATCCAGCCGGCGACCACCATGCCGGCCATGCCCAGGCCCATCATCAGCCGGAACGTCCAGTAGGTCAGGGGGATCACCGGCGTGTAGTCGCCCGGGGAGTAGTACGCCGCACCGGGGTCGGCGCCGTAGGTCTCCCGGTAGCGCTCGCGCAGCTGGTTGATGCCCTCGACCTCCCCGTCGGTCGTGCCGGTCGCGAGGAAGGACAGCAGGCCGGGGACCTTGACCGAGAAGGTCTCCTCCTCACCGTCGAGGGTGCCGAGCTGGAAGACGGAGAAGTCGGCCGGCGCCTCGGTCTCGTAGAGACCCTCCGCGGCCGCCATCTTCATCGGCTGGACCTCGGTCATGATCTTGCCCTGCACGTCGCCGCTGACGACGACGCCGAGGGCCGCGACGAGCACGATCCAGGCACCGGTGCGCACGGCGGGGCGGTAGAGGGCGCGGTCCGCGTCGGTGCGGGAGCGGCGCAGGTGCCACAGCGCGATGCCGACGACGAACGCCGCGCCGGTCATGTAGGCCGACAGCACGACGTGCGGGAAGGTCACCAGCTGCACCTTGTTGAACAGCACGGCGGCGAAGTCGTTCATCTCCGCCCGGCCGGTGTCGGGGTTGAACGCGTAGCCGACCGGGTGCTGCATCCACGAGTTCGCGGCGAGGATGAAGTACGCCGAGAACAGGGTCCCGACGTGGACGAGCACCATGCACGCGGCGTGCAACCTGGCCGGCAGCCGGTCCCAGCCGAAGATCCATAGGCCGAGGAAGGTCGACTCCAGGAAGAACGCGAGCAGGCCCTCGACCGCCAGCGGGGCGCCGAAGACGTCACCGACGAAGCGGGAGTAGTCGCTCCAGTTCATGCCGAACTGGAACTCCTGGACGATGCCGGTCACGACGCCGATGGCGAAGTTGATGAGGAAGAGCTTCCCGAAGAACTTCGTCAGTCGCAGCCACCGCTCGTCGCGGGTCCGCAGCCACGTGATCTCGTAACCGGCGATGATCGCCGAGAGACCGATCGTGATCGGGACGAACAGGAAGTGGTAGACGGTCGTGATGGCGAACTGCCACCGAGCGATGTCGGTCGGGTCCACAGGTGCTCCTGGCGCTATTCGGGCATATCGGGTGCTGACGCGACCACGCTAGGAACGGTGCGGGTCCCTGCCCCACGGCCGGACTTCCCCGACCCGGGGGACCTTCGGCCCACCGGTCGGCGGACCTTCGCCGCGATCAGCCGCGGCGCAGCACCTCGGCCAGCGGCCGGCGCGGGGTGCGGGGCAGCTCGCTGCGGCCGATCGCCTGCCAGCCGACGCGGAGCAGGAGGTGTGGCTCCGGCACGTCGGCGAGCACCGTGCGGGCGAGGTCCTGGCGGATGCCCTCGACCTCCACCGGCTGGCTCATCGGGATGACCGACATCCCCGCGCGGGTGGCCTCCAGCCACACCGCGCTCATCGCCCGCCCGCTCAGCAGCCAGCTGCCGACCTCGTCGAGCGCGCCGCCGATCGCGACGACCCGGTCGCCGCCGTGGATGACCATGCGGGTGTCCTCGAGGACGCCGGGGCGGAACCGGGACCGGGCACGCAGCGGGTCGGGGTCGTCGGGCAGCAGGGCGCTCGGGATGCCGTCGGGCCCGGGCCGGTCGATCCAGTCGTCCTGCTCCAGCAGCCGGCGGCCGTCGACCTCGACGGCGGTGACCGCCCGGTTCGCCAGCAGCTCCAGCCGGATCCGTGCCGCGTCGGTGGTCACCGCCTCCGCACGGGTGCCCCAGCGTCGGGCCAGGGCGGCGAGCCCGGCCAGCTGGTCGTCCGGCACCGGCCACGCCGTGAACCTGCGACGGTCGGTGCAGCGGGTGCGGAGCAGGTCGAGGTCCTCGCGGACCGCGGGCCGCGGCGCGTCGCGAGCCACCGCCACGGAGGCGAGCACCGCCGGGTCGTCGCCCGGCAGCAGGTCGACGTCGACGTCCCACCCCATCGCCCGGGCCGCGAACTCCAGGTGGTGCAGGGCAGCACCGCAGCTGAGCACCAGGTTGCGCCCGCGCGGGTCCTCCGCGGGGAGCAGGCGGTCGAGGTCGGCCTCGAGGACGACCCGCGCGCCGTCGTACCGCCACCGCCAGGGCTGGGTGTTGTGGATGCTGGGGGCCAGGCAGGCGAGCTCGACCAGCCGCTCCACCACCGCGGCCGGCGCCACCTCGGTCGCCCGCGTGGTCCGGGCGGTCCTGCCCCTCGTGCTCATCGTTCGCCTCCTTTCCCGGTGTCCTTCCTCACCATGGTGCGGTCGGTGCGGGCCGTGGCACAGGGCACAAGGTCCCTTCGTCCGGGCCGTCCTTCCCGCCCCCCGTCGGGTCGATCAGGTCTACCGTGGGAGCGTGAGCGAGAACCCCACGCCCGAGGGCGACCGGATCACCGTCTACCTGCTCGACGACCACGAGATGATCCGTCGCGGGATCCGCGACCTGCTCGAGTCGGAGGGCGACATCGTCGTCGTGGGGGAGTCCGAGTCCGCCCAGGAGGCGACCCGCCGCATCCCCGCCCTGCGCCCCGACGTCGCGATCCTCGACGGCCGGCTGCCCGACGGCTCCGGCATCGACGTGTGCCGCGACGTCCGCTCGCAGGACCCGTCGATCCGCGCGCTCATCCTGACGTCGTACGACGACGACGACGCGCTCTTCTCCGCGATCATGGCCGGGGCCGCCGGCTACGTGCTCAAGCAGGTGCGCGGCAACGACCTGCTCGACATCGTCCGCCGCGTCGCCGCCGGCCAGTCCACCCTCGACCCCTCGGTCACCGCGCAGGTGCTGGAGCGGATCCGCACCGGCCCGAAGGTCAACAAGGAGCTCGCCTCGCTCACCGACCAGGAGCTGCGGGTGCTCGAGCTGATCGGCGAGGGCCTCACCAACCGGCAGATCGCCAAGGAGATCCACCTCGCCGAGAAGACGGTGAAGAACTACGTCTCCTCGCTCCTCGCCAAGCTCAACCTGTCGAGCCGCACCCAGGCCGCCATCTACGCGGTCAAGAACCAGCGCTGAGCTGATGGCGCGAGCGCGTCGCCTGTCGAGGGCTGCGCGCAGGCACTCGCAAGCTCGGCCCGCACTTGCCCTCGACGCGCCTCCGGCGCGGGCGCCGCGCTGCCGCGCGCGCAGTTGGCTCCGGTAGGTGGTTGCGTTGGCCAGGCGGTAAGCCTTGGGTTCGTATCGCCGTATTCCCGGTGGTTGAGGTGCGACGAGCGCTAGCGAGGAGCCTCGAAACCTCCGGGCCTGTCAGGCGGGCTGTGACGGGCACAGCCCGGTGCAGCGGGGCCGCAGGTTTCGAGGCTCGGCGCTGGGGCGCCTCGCACCTCAACCAGCGGCGGACGGGGGCGGGCGCCGCGCTGCCGCGCGCGCAGTTGCCTCCCGTAGGTGGTGGGGTCCGCCTGGCGGCAAGACTGGCGTAGGTGGTCCGAGCGTTGCTCCCGGCGGTTGAAGTGACCTCGACCAGCGACGTCAACCGGCGGTGGTCGGGGAGACCACGCGGCGGCCGGAGACGGAGGTGACCTCGACGCGGAGGTCGAGGGTGCGGGCGCCGGTCACCCAGGTCTCGGGACGCTCGTCGCCGGCGCGCACGCGGTGGCAGCGGCCGCGCAGCAGCACGCTCCAGCCCTCGTGGCTGTCGGGGTCGACGTGGTCGACCTGGAAGGCCACCTCGCGCTCGGCGCTGTCGCGGGCGAGCAGCGAGTAGGGCGTCGTGCGCAGGACGATCCCGCCGTCGTCGGCGAGGAAGTTCACCGGCACGACCGAGATGCCCTCGGTGCCCGCCCAGGCCACCCGGCCCACGGGCTGGGTGCGCACCAGCTCCCAGCACTCCGGCTCGGTGAGGACGACCAGCCGGCCCGGCTGGACCTCGGACTGCGACATCGGGACCACCTCCACTCTCGGGGACCTCCCCATGGTGCGCCCTCGCCGGCCGCTGCGACAGGCCTCGAGGGCCCTGGGGCGGCGGGACCTTCGACCCGACTCCGGCCCGCGCCCCGGCGGAGCGCTGCTAGCGTCGCCGCAGCGACGGTGCGGGAGGTGCGGATGGGAGCGACGGACGACGGGGCGGGGCGCCCGGCAGGACGGGTGGACCTCGACGGCGTCGAGTTCGAGGACCTGGTCCGTGCGGTCCTCGACCGCATGCACGGCGCGCTCGACCAGCAGGCACGGCTGCAACTGCTGCTCGACGCAGTCGTCACCATCTCCGCCGACCTCAGCCTCGACGGCGTGCTCGCCCGGATCGTCGCGATCGCCAGCCGCCTCGTCGACGCGCAGTACGCCGCGCTCGGCGTGCTCAGCGCCGGCACCCGGCGTCGGTTGCGCACCTTCGTGCACCACGGGATCTCCGACGAGCTCGCCGCCGAGATCGGTGACCTGCCCACCGGCCACGGCCTGCTGGGGCTGATCATCGACCGCCCCGAGCCGCTGCGGCTGCACGACATCGCCGAGCACCCGGAGTCCTACGGCTTCCCGCCGAACCACCCGCCGATGAGCTCGTTCCTCGGCGTCCCGGTCCGGATCCGGGACCGGGTCTTCGGCAACCTCTACCTGACCGAGAAGGCCGGCGGCGGGGACTTCACCGCCGAGGACGAGGAGATCGTCGTCGCGCTCGCCGCGGCCGCCGGTGTGGCGATCGAGAACGCCCGGCTCTACGAGGGCACCGCGACCCGGGAGGCGTGGGCCCGGGCGACCGCCGACATCGCCGCGCGGTTGTCCGACCCCGGCCCGCTGCCCGAGTCCTGCGCGGTCGTCGCGGAGCAGGCCCGTGAGGTCGCTGGTGCCGACGCCGCCTGGGTGAGCCTCGGGGAGCCGGGGGAGCAGGCCACGGTCGGGTACGACGGCGTCGAGCTCGACGACACCGCGTCGGTGCTGTCCGTCGACTTCGCCCCGTCGGCCCGCTCGCAGGGCAGCCTCTCGCTGGGGTGGCAGCCCGACAACGAGGACGCCTTCCACGCGCTCGACAGGCAGCTGGTCGCGGTGTACGCGGAGCAGGCGGCCACCTCGCTGCAGCTCGCCGAGGCCCGCGACGACCAGCGCCGGCTTGCGGTTCTCGAGGACCGGGACCGGATCGGCCGCGACCTGCACGACCTCGTCATCCAGCGCCTGTTCGCCGTCGGCCTCGGCCTGCAGGGCACGACCCGGCTGGTCGACCGCCCCGAGGTCGCGGCCCGCATCGACCAGGCGGTCGATGACCTCGACGCAACGATCAAGGACATCCGGCGCGCGATCTTCGGTCTCAGCGCCGTCGAGACGGCCGACGACATCCAGGCCGAGGTGACCCGGCTGGTGGAGCGGGCCGGTGCGACGCTGAAGTTCCGCCCCACCCTGCGCTTCGAGGGACCGGTGCGCACGCTCGTCCCCGACGCGCTCGCCCCGGACCTGCTGGCCGTGCTGGCCGAGGGCCTGTCCAACGCCAGTCGGCACGCGGAGGCGAGCGCGGTCGAGGTGGTGCTCTCGGCGGGTGACCGGATCATGCTGACCGTGCGCGACGACGGGCGGGGCATGGACGACAGCGTCGCCGAGAGCGGGCTGGCCAACATCCGTCGGCGGGCCGAGAAGCACGGCGGCACGCTGGAGGTCGACTCCGCCCCCGGGGAGGGCACCGTGCTCACCTGGGACGTGCCCCGCGCCTGACGGCCGGTCAGCGGGCGCGGCGCAGCGTCGCGGCGACCAGGCTGCGGGTCTCGGCCGGGTCGACGACGTCGTCGATCTCGAACATCCGGGCCGCGTTGAGGGCCTTGGCGTGCTCGCGCAGCTCGGCCGTGTGCCTCGCCACCGTCGCCTCCCGCTCGTCCTCGGGCAACGCCGCGAGCTCGTGCGCGAGCGCGAGCCGCACCGCGCCCTCGAGGCCCATCGCGCCCAGGTGGGCGTCTGGCCACGCGACGGTCAGCAGCGGGCGGTGCGTGCTGCCGCCGAGCATCGCCTGCGCGCCGAGGCCGTAGCCCCGGCGCAGCACCACGCCGGCCAGCGGCACCGTCAGGCGGGAGCCGGCGGCGACCATGCGCGACGCCTCGCGGACCAGCCCCGTCCGCTCGGCCTCGGGACCGACCATGAACCCGGGGGTGTCGACGAGCGAGAGGACCGGCACGCCCCACCGCTCGCACAGGTCGAGGAAGTCGGCGGCCTTGGTCGAGGCGTCGGTGGTGATGGCGCCGGCGAGCACGGTCGACTGGTTGGCGAGCACGCCGACGGCCAGCCCGTCGATCCGGGCCAGGGCGGTGACCAGCTCGGGGGCGAACGCCTCGCGCAGCCAGGTGACCGAGTCCGCGTCCGCCAGCGCCTCCACGACGGGACGCACGTCGAAGGCCTCGCGGTCGTTCTCCGGGAGCATGGTGCGCAGCGCGGCCGGGTCGCCCGCCGGCTCGCCCGCGCCGAGGTCCGGCTCGTGCAGCAGCCCCAGCAGGCGTCGTACGACGGCGACCGCCTCCGCCTCGTCGTCGACGACCACGTCGAGCACGCCGTTGGCGGCCTGCTCGGTGACCGGCCCGATCTCCTCCGCGGCGAAGCTCCCCAGCCCGCCGCCGGCGATCATCGCGGGACCGGCCATGCCGAGGTTCGCGTCGGGGGTCGCGATCCGCAGGTCCGCGGACCCGGCGATGACGGCGTTGCCGGCGAAGCAGCGACCGGACACGACCGCGATGCGCGGCACGACGCCCTGCAGCTCGCCCCAGAGCGCGAACGAGCCGACGTCGAGCGCGGAGACCAGCGGCAGGTCGACGTCGCCGGGGCGTCCGCCGCCTCCCTCGGTGAAGAAGACGGTCGGCAGGTGCATCCGGCCGACGACCTCGAGGAGCCGGTCGGACTTGCGGTGCCCGCGCATGCCCTGGGTGCCGGCCATGACGAGGTAGTCGTAGGACAGCACCGCGCACGGGACACCGTCGACGGTCGCGGTGCCACCGATGATGCCGTCCGCGGGAGCCTCGACGACCAGGTCCGCGAGCGGCCGGCGGCCCTCCTGCGCGGCGGTGACGAAGCGCCCGTACTCCACGAACGACCCGGGGTCGACGAGGTCCGCGATGTTCTCCCGGGCCGTGCGGCGTCCCTTCGCGTGCCACCGGGCGACCTTGTCGGGCCGTGCCTCGTCGGTCGTCAGGAAGCGCCGGGCGAGCACCTCGGTCAGTCCACGGGCCGGTGCGTCGTCGGTCACCGGGACATCATGGCAGCGCACCCACCCGGACAGTCGGAACCGCGGGCTGTCCCGGCCGTCGACCCGGTGGGACCCTCGGAGCATGGAAGGGGAGCAGCGGCCTCCGGAGTCGCTCCCGGCGCGCGTCGTCCTCGCCCTGCTGGTGGCGGCGGTGCTGCTCACCCCGTTCGTCCTGGTCGGCGCCGGCGGGTGGCTGCTCTACCAGCGCCAGACCGGCGAGGTGGTCCAGGCCGAGGTGCTGGGCTGCGAGACCGACATCGGCTACCGCCGCTCGGCGCAGCACTGCGCCGCCCGGTGGACCGTCGACGGGGTCGAGCACACCGGCCCGATCCAGGGCTCCGGCGACCAGGAGGCGGGGGAGACGGTCGAGGCGACCTTGCGCGACGGCGAGCTCTACAGCCGGTCGCTGGCCCTGCCGCTGGTGCTGCTCGGCCTGGGCCTGCCGCTGTGCGTGCTGCCGCTCCTGTGGGTGCGCGGCCGGTTCAGGCGCGACCGTACGACGCCGGCTCACCCGTGAGCACCCGCAGCGCGAGCGCGGTGGTGGCGTCCATGCCGAGGTGGCCCACGACGCGCTCGACCCGGGTGATGTCGAGGGGGAGCAGGCCGGGCGTGCCGGGCACGTCCGGCGTCAGGCCGAGGTCGAGGTCGGTGCGGCAGGTCATCAGTCGCAGGTTGAACTCGTAGCGCTCACGGGCGTCCGGCGCCTGCAGCCGGGCCAGCGTGGTGGCGCCGACGCGCCGGTTGCCGGTCTCCTCGGCCCACGAGTCGAGCGCGGCGACCAGTGCGGCGCCGTCGTTGTGCTCGACGTCGGCCCACACCGCCTGCATCGAGCCCATGTGGGCGAGCAGCAGGGCTGCGGTCTTCTCGCCGATCCCGCGCACCCCGGGCAGGTTGTCGCTGGCGTCACCGCGGACGGCGGCGAACTCGAGGTAGCGGTCCGCCGGCACGCCGTACATGATCTGCAGCGCCTTCGGGGTGAGCAGCGGCGAGCCGTTGATCCCGCCGTTGATCAGCCGCAGCACCCGGGTGTGCTCGCTGATGTGGGCGAAGGAGTCGCGGTCGGAGGTGATCACGACGCAGTCCCAGCCGTTCTCGCCGGCCCACGTCGCGGCCGACGCGTTCACGTCGTCGGCCTCCAGCCCCGGCGGGGTCAGCGTGGCCAGGCCGAGGGCGTCGAGCAGGGCACCCGCGCGCTCGAGCTGCTCGACCAGCTCGGGGTCCTTCTCGGCCCGGCCGGCCTTGTAGTCCGGGTAGAGCTCGCGCCGCAGCGAGCGCTCCCGGTCGTCGAGGCCGAAGATCACGGCGTCCGGCGCGAACGCGTCGATCGACTCGAGGATCTGGCGCAGCATCCCGTGCAGCGCCCACGCCGGGCGCCCCCCGCGGTCGCGGTGGCGCGTGTGCGCTCGCGCGTGGTGGTTGCGGTGCAGCAGCGAGGGCGCGTCGACGGCGAGCAGCAGCCGGCGGGGACGGTCGGGGGCGGGGTTCATGGCGATCCCGCCGATCCTAGGTCGGCAGCGTCAGGAGAACAGCCCCAGGTAGTGCCCGGACAGGGCGGGGTAGTAGTCGTCGAAGTCCACCGAGGCCACGTCGCCGGAGGTCTCGGCGGCGACCATCCGGTCCAGGTAGTACTCCCAGCCCGGCCCGACGCCACCGGCCATCTGCGGGTCCGGCACGTCCTGGGCGAAGGTCAGCGTGGTCACGCCGTCCTCCTCGCGCAGGTCGAGCCGCAGTCGCCAGTGCTCGGGCTCCTCTCCGTCGGTCGGCGAGGAGGTCGTGATCCGCAGCCGGTGCGGCGGCTCGCACTCGTCGATCCGGAACTCCTCGGCGGGCACCTCGTCCTCGAAGAGCATCTGGAAGGTGACCGCGCCGGACGACGGGTCGCCGGTCCACGAGCCGATCCACCGGGCCAGGCGGTCGGACTCGGTCACGGCCGCCCAGACGTCCTCGATCGGGGCACGGAAGGTGCGTTCGAGCACCACGTAGCTGACGCCGCCGTCGTCGACGCGCCGCCCGGTGGGGGCGGGGCTGGTCTGGCTGGTCTGGCTGGTCTGGCTGGTCTGGCTGGTCTGGCTGGTCTGGCTGGTCTGGCTGGTCTGGCTGGTCATGCGGTCTCCTCCTGCGGGGTGGACGGCGCGCGGCGGGTGTCGCTGCGCTCGCGGGTGGTACGACGGACCTCGAGCTCCAGGCCGTCCAGCGCGGCCTCCGGGACCGGCGGGGCGGGCCGGCGGGGTGCCCGCTCGTCGAGCTCGCCCAACCAGCGGCGGACCGGTGCGAGCCCGTCGGCGGCGAGCCGGTAGTGCCGCTCACGTCCGCGGTCCTCGGCCGTGACCAGGCCGGCCTCGCCGAGCAGGCGCAGGTGCTTGCTGATCGCCGGCCTGCTGACCGCGTGCTCCGCAGCGAGGTCGACGACCCGCGCCGGACCGCCGGCCAGCTGCTCGAGCAGGCGGCGGCGCACCGGGTCGGCGATCGCCTCGAACGGGTCCATGGGTCATTGGTAACACATTGGTTACCAAACGGGAAGGGGGTCGGCCCACTCGGGCGGGCTCAGGTCGGCGGAGGCGTGTTGAGCGGCGAGTCCTTGCGGGCGACCATGTCGAAGCGCTGCTCGGGGGTGAGTGCGCGGAAGGGCTCGAGCATCTCGAGGCCGTAGCCGCTGACCTCCGGGCCGTCGACGGCCGGCACGACGGAGTGGACCACGCGGTCGTCGTACAGGTGCAGCATGGTGAAGGCCTGGTGGGCGTCGATGCCGGCCAGCAGGCGCCGGTCGGGCGCGAGCTCGGAGGTGTAGCAGGTCGCCGACGCCACCGACACCGGGACGCCCGCGAACGTCGACCACGACGTGAAGTGGAAGTGTCCTCCGATGATCCCGCGGACATCGGAGCCCGCGACCACCTCGGCCAGCCGCTGCTGGTCGTGCAGCTCGATCAGCTCGGCCAGGCGCAGCATCGGCACCGGGATCGGCGGGTGGTGCATCGCCAGCAGCGTCCCGTGGGGCGCGGGCTCGGCGAGCACGTCGGCCAGCCACGCGAGCTGCGCGTCGCCCAGCTCGCCGTGGTGCCAGCCCGGGACCGAGGTGTCGAGCGCGACGATGCGCAGCCCGGCGACGTCGTGCACCCGGTCCTGCGGCTCGTCACTCTCCGTGCCGTAGAGCTCGCGGGAGAACGCCGGTCGTTCGTCGTGGTTGCCCATCACCCACACGACCTCGGCGCCGAACCCGGCTGCGACCGGCTCGACGACCTCACGCAGCCGCCGGTACGCCGCCGGCTCGGCCAGGTCGGCGAGGTCGCCGGTGAACACCAGCGCCTGCGGCGGCGTGGGCACGCGGGCGAGCCGCGCCAGAGCAGCCTCGAGGTGCGCGACGGTGTCGACGGCGTCGTACTGCAGCGAGTCGGCGAGCAGGTGCGGGTCGCTGAGGTGGGCGACGACGTGGGTCGGGTCGGGGTACTGGCCGAGCGGTTCCACCCGGTCAGGGTAGGTCCGCACGGCGGCGCACGGCTGGAGGACGGGCGGGGACAATGGGCAGGTGATCGCCGCGCTCGCCCTCGCCCTGGCCCTCGCCCTCGCGCCCGGGGCGCCGACGCCGCCACCGGGCGGGGGAGACGTCGACTACCAGATCGGCGGCGCGGTGCGGCCGGCTGCGCGGGTCGACGTCGTCGTGCGCGACCGCCTGGCGCCGCCCGCACGCGGTCGCTACAACGTCTGCTACGTCAACGCCTTCCAGACCCAGCCCGGCGAGGTCCGCTTCTGGCGCGCCCGCTGGCACCTCGTGCTGAAGCGCCGCGGCACGCCGGTCGTCGACGCCGGCTGGGGCGAGTGGCTGCTCGACATCCGCACGCCGCGCAAGCGCGCTGCGCTGGCCCGGATCGTCGGGCGCTGGACCGACCGCTGCGCCCGCGACGGGTACGACGCCGTCGAATTCGACAACCTCGACTCGTTCTCGCGCAGCCGCGGCCTGGTCACCCGCCGCCAGGCCAAGGCCTTCGCGCGGTTGCTGGTGCGGCGCGCCCACGCCGCCGGCCTCGCGGCGGGGCAGAAGAACTGGGCCGGGCTCGACGGGCGCCGGCTGGGCTTCGACTTCGCGGTGGCCGAGGAGTGCGGGCGGTACGGCGAGTGCGGGGACTACGTGGCGTCGTACGGGCGTCGGGTGCTGGTCGTGGAGTACCGCCGCCGCGACTTCGACCGCGCCTGCCGGCGGTGGGGCACGCGGCTCGGCATCGTGCTCCGCGACCGTGCGGTGTCGCGCGGCGGTGTCAGGGCATGGTGCTGACGCCGGCTCCGCACTAGCGTCGGGGCATGAGCGAGGACGCCCCCGAGGTCGACGTCGACGTCCCGGCCAGCGGGCCGGGCTGCGCGGAGTGCGATGCCGGAGGCGGCTGGTGGGTGCACCTGCGGCGCTGCGCCGCGTGCGGGCACGTGGGCTGCTGCGACAGCTCGCCCGCGCAGCACGCGACCGCGCACTTCCGCGCCACCGGCCACCGGCTGGTGCAGAGCTACGAGCCCGGGGAGGAGTGGTTCTGGGACTACGGCGCGCAGGCCTACTACGACGGCCCGCCGCTTGCCGAGCCGACGGCCCACCCGGCCGACCAGCCCGCTCCCGGACCGGCCGGCCGCGTCCCGGCCAACTGGCGCGAGCTCATCCACTGAGCCCTACGGCTCGGGGTCCGGGTCGGGCTCCGGGTCGGGGTCCGGGTCGGGGTCCGGGTCGGGGTCCGGGTCGGGGTCCGGGTCGGGGTCCGGGTCGGGCTCCGGGTCGGGCTCGGGTGCCGTGCGGACGGTGTAGGGACCGAACCCGGTCGCGGGGCCGAAGCCCGCCGCGTTGTGGGCGCGCGGCCGCCGTCGGCGCCGCGCCGGTCGATGCCGTCCCGATCCAGGTCGCCCCGTCCAGCGACCACTGCACGCGGTACTGGTCGATGCGGGCCCCGCCGTTGCTGGCCGGCGCGGCCCAGTAGACGCCCAGCGCCCCGACGTACGCGTCGGCCTCGGGGACCCTCGGCGCGGACGGCACCGTGCGCGGCACGGCGGCGACGGCGCGGCTCGGCCTGCCGAGCCCGGAGCCGTTGCGGGCGACGACGCGGTAGAAGGCGCGGGCGCCGTTGACCAGGCGCGGCTCGGTCCAGGCGCGGGCGCGGGGGCCGGTGTACTTCACGGTCACCCACGGCGAGGACGTGGTGTTGCGGCGCTGGACGGCGTAGGCGTCGATCCGCGAGCGGCCCTCGGACGCCGGTGCGTGCCAGGTGATGCGCACCGCCTGGTCCATCGGGACCGCTGCCACCCACCGTGGCGCCGACGGCCGGGCGGCCGCCTCCGCGGGGGCGGTGGTGTGGACGAGCATCGTCGCCAGCAGCACAGCTGCCAGGGCACGGCAGAACAACCTCATCTCGGGCCTCCTTCGACCGCGCAACCTAGTGGAGCCGGCCCCGGCGCGCGGGGGATCAGGTGAAACCGGGACGAGGATGCCCTACGCTTTCGAACATGCGTTCGGAGCGCCGGCAGTGGGAGGGGCAGGAGTGCCTCCCGCTCGACCTGCCCCCACCGGAGGCCGCACCGTCCTCGACCTCGGTCCCGACCTCGGCCCGGGCCCGCCCAGCGGCCGGGGCGGTGCAGGAGGAGGGGGACCTGCGGATCCGGCTCCGCAACGACGCCCTCGCCTCGCACGGCTGGCCGGCCGGCACCGAGCTGGTCGTCTCGACGGACCGTCGCCCGCGCCGCGGGGAAGTGGCGCTGGTGCGCGAGGGAGGGCGGTTGAAGATCGGCGTGCTGGAGGTTTCCTTCGGGCGCTCGGTCCTGCGCACCGACCATGGTCCGACCCTGCTCGGCTCGACCGCACGGATGGTCGGGGTGGTGACGGTGGTCGCCGCGCCGCTCGCGGGGATGCCCGCCGTCGTACCCTCGCCGACATGAGCCCCGACCTGCTGCTGTCCCGACGCGACGTGGAGTTCCTGCTGCACGAGTGGCTCGACGTCGCCGACCTCGTCACCCGCGATCGGTACGCCGAGCACGACCGCGACTCAGTCGACGCGGTGCTCGCGCTGTCCGCGGACCTCGCGGCCGAGCACTTCGCGCCCCACAACGCGCTCAGTGACGCCAACGAGCCGCAGTTCGACGGCGAGACCGTCACGATCATCCCCGAGGTCGCCGCGGCGGTGCGGGCCTTCGCCAAGGCCGGCCTGGCGTCGGCGGCGATGGACGCGGAGGTCGGCGGCGGCCAGCTGCCGCGGGTCGTGCAGCAGGCCTGCTTCGCCTGGTTCCAGGCGGCCAACGTCGCCTCGGCGGGCTACCCGATGCTCACCATGGCCAACGCCAACCTGCTGCTCGCGCACGCGACGCCCGAGCAGGTCGCGCGCTTCGTGCCGCCGATGCTGGACGGGCGCTGGTTCGGCACGATGTGCCTCTCCGAGCCGCAGGCCGGCTCGTCCCTGGCCGACGTCACCACGCGCGCCGTACGACAGCCGGACGGCACCTTCCGCCTCTTCGGCGGGAAGATGTGGATTTCGGGCGGCGACCACGAGCTGGGGGAGAACATCGTCCACCTCGTCCTCGCGCGGGTCGAGGGTGCGCCGCCCGGCGTGAAGGGCCTGTCGCTGTTCGCCACGCCCAAGTACGTCGTCGGCCCCGACGGCGAGCGCGGCGAGCGCAACGACGTCGTCCTGGCCGGGCTCAACCACAAGATGGGCTTCCGCGGCACCGTCAACACGGTCCTCAACTTCGGCGAGGGCCGCTTCCAGCCGGGCGGAGCGCCCGGTGCGGTCGGCGAGCTGGTCGGGGACGAGGGGCACGGCCTCGCGGTGATGTTCCACATGATGAACGAGGCCCGGATCGGCGTGGGCGCCGGCGCCGCGGCCCTCGGCTACACCGGCTACCTCCGGGCCCTGGCCTACGCCCGCGAGCGGGTGCAAGGGCGTCCGCCTGCCGGCAAGGMCCCCGCCGCCCCGCCGGTGCCGATCATCGAGCACGCCGACGTCCGGCGGATGCTGCTCGCGTCGAAGTCGTACGTCGAGGGCGGGCTCGCGCTCGTCCTCAAGGCCGCACGGTTGCTGGACGACCAGCACACCCACCCCGACGACGCCACCCGCGAGCGCGCCGGTGCCCTGCTCGACGTGCTCACCCCGGTCGTGAAGAGCTGGCCCTCCCAGTGGTGCCTGGCCGCGAACGACCTGGCGATCCAGGTGCACGGCGGCTACGGCTACACGCGGGAGTACGGCGTCGAGCAGCTCTACCGCGACAACCGGCTCAACCCGATCCACGAGGGCACGCACGGCATCCAGGCCCTCGACCTGCTCGGCCGCAAGCTGGTCATGGCCCGCGGCCGGGGGCTGCAGCTGCTGGTCGAGGAGGTGCACGCCACCGTCGAGCGGGCCCGTGCGACCGGCACCGACGCGGTCGTGGGCCACGCCGACCGGGTGGCCGAGGCCGTCGACAGGCTCGCGACCGCGGTCGCCCGCGCGTGGGAGTCGGGCGACCCGGGCATCGCGCTCGTCAACGCCACCACCGCCCTCGAGGCTGCCGGGCACGTGGTCGTGGCCTGGCTGTGGCTCGACCAGCTCGTCACCGTGGGGGAGCAGGCGGGCGCGTTCTACGACGGCAAGCGCGTCGCCGCGCGCTACTTCCTCACCCACGAGCTCCCGAAGGTGCGGCCTATGCTCGACCTGCTCGCCAGCGGCGACCAGCTGTTCAACGAGGTGGACCCAGCTTCTCTCTGAGGTGCGGGGAGTACCAGCTCTCGCGCTCCGGCCCGCGCGGCACGATCCCGGTCGGGTTGATGTCCTCGTGGACCACGTAGTAGTGCCGCTTGACCTGGTCGAAGTCGATCGTGTCGCCGAAGCCGGGCGTCTGGAACAGGTCGCGGGCATAACCCCACAGCGCCGGCATCTCGGTCAGCTTGTTGCGGTTGCACTTGAAGTGGCCGTGGTAGACGGCGTCGAAGCGGGCCAGGGTGGTGAACAGCCGGATGTCGGCCTCGGTGATCCGGTCGCCCATCAGGTAGCGCCGGTCGGTGAGCCGCTCCTCGAGCCAGTCCAGCGCCGTCCACAGTCGGTCGTAGGCCTCGTCGTAGGCCTCCTGCGAACCGGCGAACCCGCACCGGTAGACGCCGTTGTTCACCTCGGTGAAGACCCGCTGCATCACCTCCTCCATCTCCTCGCGGCAGTCGTCGGGCCACAGGTCCGGCGCGTCCGGCCGGTGGTGGTCGCGCCACTCGAAGAACAGGTCGTGGGTGATCTGCGGGAAGTCGTTGGTCACCACCGCCTTCGACGCCACGTCGACCACGGCCGGGACGGTGATCCCCTTCTCGTAGTCCGGGAACCGTGCGAAGTACGCCTCCTGGAGCCGCTCGTAGCCGAGCACCGGGTCGCGCCCGCCCGGGTCGAGGTCGAAGGTCCAGCTGCGCTCGTCGTGCACCGGGCCGGCGAGGCCCAGCGAGATCACGTCCTCCAGCCCCAGCAGGTGCCGCACGATGATCGACCGGTTGGCCCACGGACAGGCGCGGGCCGCGACGAGTCGGTAGCGCCCCGGCTCGGCGGGCCAGGTGCGGACGTCGAGCTCGCCGTCGTCGTACTGGTCCTGCGAGCGGCCCGGCTCCTTGGTGATCCGGTCCGGGATGTAGGCCATGTCGCGCTCGTAGGAGCTGCCCTCCTGGGTGTACGACGGCACGTGCGCCTCCTGCTGCCGGGCTCGCGCCCGGCGGGTCGGTGGTGGAGTGGACCTGGCGAGGTCCACCCGGGTGGTACGCAACGGCGCAGGGGGCAGACCTCGACGCCGAAAGTTTTCACGCCCGACAGGTGTGAGGTCCACCCGGCCTCGGTAGGTTGCAGCCACTGCCCGCCCTCGAGACAGGACACCCGCATGGTCACGTTGACGGCCGACAAGCGGCTGCTGCACGCGGACCTCGCCGGCGAGACGATCCGGGCCGCCAGTGGCTCGATGGTCGCCTACACCGGCAACGTCGACTTCAAGCACGCCGGCATGGGCGGCGGCGGTGGCCTCAAGGCCGCACTGAAGCAGAAGGTCAGCGGCGAGTCGATCAAGCTGATGGAGTGCTCCGGCAGCGGCCGGGTCACCTTCGCCCAGGACGCGATGGACGTCAGCGTCATCGACCTGACCGGTGACACCCTCGCCGTCGAGTCGGAGCACATCCTGGCCGTCACCCCGGGGCTCAACCTCGACGTGAAGTTCGCCGGCCTGCAGGGGATGACCTCCGGACAGGGCCTCGCCACGACCACCGTCACCGGGCACGGCCAGGTCGCGATCCTGTCCGACGGCCCGATCATCGCCCTCGCCGTACAGCCCGGCGTGCCGGTCGTCGTCGACCCGGACGCGTTCGTCGCCTCCTTCGGGCAGATGACGATGAACCTCGTCTCCGGCATCTCGTGGAAGTCGGTCATCGGCGAGGGTTCCGGGGAGCCGTTCAGCCTGCGCTTCGACGGCGCCGGCACCGTCCTCGTCCAGCCGGCGGAGAGGTGACGACGATGTCCTTCGAGAAGGTCAACAGCAAGGTCGTCCGCGCCCAGGTCTCGCCGGCGACGCCGGTGCTGGCCCGCCGCGGCGCGATGCTCGGGTACGACGGACAGGTGTCCTTCCGCCCGGTCACCAGCGGCGGCGGGGTCGGCGGCTTCGTGGGCGCCGCGTTGTCCGGCGAGTCGAGCGCGATGATGGCGACCGAGGGCACCGGCAACGTGCTCTACGGCTACAAGGGCCTGCACGTCACGGTCGTCGACCTCGACGGCACCGGCCCGCTCACCTGCGAGGCCGACCGGCTGCTCGCGCACGACGCCAACCTGCAGACCGCCATCGAGTTCATCGGCCAGGGTGGCGTCCGTGCCGCCGTCCGCGGCGCGATGACCGGCCAGGGCCTGTTCACCACCAAGGTGATGGGCGCCGGCTCGGTCGCGCTGCTGTCCCACGGCGGCACCTACGCCATCCCGGTCGACGGCGGCGGCGTCGCGGTCGACCCGCAGGCCTACGTCGGCCACGTCGGCCACGTCCAGGTCGACCTGTCCGCCAAGGTCGGCTGGCGCGACGCCGTCGGCCGCGGCTCGGGCGAGGCCTTCCAGCTGAAGATGTCGGGCCAGGGCACGGTCTACATCCAGGCCAGCGAGCAGAAGTTCTGTGGAGCAGACGATGCAGACCTACGACGCCACCACGCTGCCGGCCAACGACAACGTCAACCCCTACGCCTACTCCATCGGCCTGGCCGGGCGCTGGTTCGTCTCCAAGGGCGCGATGATCGCGTACTACGGCAACGTCGGTTTCGACGCCGTCAGCGCCTGGGCCAGCCGCGACGGCTTCATCGCCAGCCGCTTCTCCTCGCCGATCTACCTCCAGGACTGGGTGGTCGCCGAGGGCCAGGGCAAGGTGATCGTCGCCGACCGCGGGTACGACGTGCAGTCCTTCGACCTCGAGGCGGGCAACCTCACCATCCGCGCCAGCAACCTGCTCGGCTTCGAGACCGGCCTCGAGCTCAAGCAGTCGATCGTCCCGGGCTTCGTCACCCTCCTCGGCACCGGCAAGTTCCTCGCCTCCTCCAACGGCCCGGTGATCTTCGTCGAGCCGCCCTTCCGCGCCGACCCCGAGGCCCTCCTCGGCTGGGCCGACTGCCCCTCGCCCTCGCACCACTACGACGCCCAGTGGATGACCGCCTCCCTCGGCGCCATGCTCCAGGGCGCCTTCGGCCGTGAGTCGGGGGAGGAGCGCCAGTTCGACTTCACCGGCGAGGGCACCATCCTCATGCAGTCGTCGGAGACCCTCCGCGAGGACGCCGCCCTCATGCGCCTCGTCGAGCAGCAGACCAGCCTGCTCTCGCCCCAGCAGGCCGGCATCCTCGGCCAGCGCCTCGTCGCCCGCTCGCAGGGGTAGGTCGGGGCCGGGAATCACCGCCTGGGCGGTGATTCCCGGACTTGTTGACCGCTGCAGCGGCCACCAAGTACGGGAAACGGCCACCCAGTACGGCGAAGTTCGCCGGTCCGCCGTCCGGCTGGACTTCCTGACCTCCTCTGGTGCTTCCTGGCCGTTGCAATGGTCCGGAAGCGAGGGAATCGCCTCTGGAGCGGTGATTCCTGCGCGGATGACGGGGCTTCGTGGTCGGTCGAGCGGCCGCGCATCGAAGGTCAACAAACCCGCGCCGTCAAGGAGCTCGCTGCGCTGCACCGATGGCGCGAGCGCGCGGTCGGCTCCGGTGGATGGCTCGTCCGCGTGGCGATAGCCGCGGGTTCGCTTCGCCTGGCTCCCGGTTCTGATGGCGCGAGCCCGTCGCCTTCGAGGGCCGTGCGCAGTTGGCTCCGGTCGGTGGTTGCGTTGGCCAGGCGGCAAGACTCGAGGTTCGCCCCGCCTGGCTCCCGGTGGTTGAGGTGCGACGAGCGCCAGCGAGGAGCCTCGAAACCTCCGGGCCTGCGAGGCGGGCTCTGCGTGGTTGGGGCCGGTGGACCGGGGCCAGGGGTTTCGAGGCTCGGCGCTGGGGCGCCTCGCACCTCAG